>JANNYI010000266.1:0-3643 GCA_031410015.1 Betaproteobacteria bacterium
CCGTGCGGTACCGCCGTGCGGTATGGCCGTGCGGTATGGCCGTGCGGTATGGCCGTGCGGTATGGCCGTGCGGTATGGCCGTGCGGTATGGCCGTGCGGTATGGCCGTGCGGTACCGCCGTGCGGTACAGCCGCGCCGCCCATGCGCCCCAACCGTCGCCATTCGTCACCGCCGGTCGTGCCCCGTCGCGCCGCACCCACCGCCCGCTGCACTCGGCTAACATGACGCGCTCAAGCGGCGCAGTACGACGCCGCCCGCCTGCGCCACGACGCGGCGGACCCCGATCAAGCCCAAGCGAGAACATTCCCGATGAACGATCAAGGCTATCTGCGCCAGCCCACGCTGGCAGGCGACACCATCGTCTTTGTCTGCGACGACGACCTTTGGAGTATCCCTCTCACCGGCGGCACGGCGCGCCGCCTCACCGCGGGATTGGGCGAGCCATCCACCCCGTGCCTGTCGCCGGACGGCAAGTGGATTGCCTACGCCGGCCGCGACGAGCAGCACCCGGAGGTCTTTGTGATGCCCGCCGAAGGCGGCGCGGCACGGCGTCTTACCTGGCTCGGTCCGGATGTGATGGTGCGGGGCTGGACCGGCGACGGCCAGATCCTGTTCGTCACCACGCAGGGACAGCCATTTTTCCGCAACTACCGCGCCTACACGGTCGACCCGGCGGGCGGCCCGCCGCAACCGCTACCGCTGGGCCAGGTCAACCATCTCGCGTTTGGGCCTGGCAGCGCGCGCGTGATCGGTCGCAACACGGCCGATCCGGCGCGCTGGAAGCGCTACCGCGGCGGCACCGCGGGCCACCTGTGGATCGATGCGCAGGGCACCGGCCAGTACCGGCGGATGACGGAGTTGAAGGGCAACGTCACGAGCCCGATGTGGATCGGCGGTCGCGTCTACTTCCTCACCGACGCCGAAGGTGTCGGCAACATCTATTCCTGCCTGCCCGACGGCACCGACCTGCAGCGCCATACCGACCACGACGACTTCTACGCGCGGCACGCGCAAACCGACGGCAAGCGCATCGTCTACCAGTGCGGCGCGCGGATCTGGTGTCTCGACGTCGAGGCCAACACCACGCAGCCGGTGGACATTCGCGTGCCGGGGCATCGTGCGCAGGCGGCACGCCGCTTTGCCGCCGCGGCCGATTATCTGCAAGGGTTCAACCTGCATCCGGCGGGGCACAGCCTCGCGCTTGACGTGCGCGGCAAGCCGTTCACCTTCGGCCTGTGGGAAGGCGCCGTGAAGCAGTGGGGCGCCGACGACGGACGCCGCCGTCACGGCCAGTGGCTGGCGGACGGCACCACCTTCGTCGCCGACAGCGACGCCTCCGGCGAGGAGCGGCTCGAGGTGTTCCGCGGCGGCGCGGTCACGACGTTGCCATGGGACATCGGCCGCATCGTGGCGATGAGCGCGGCGCCGCGCGGCGCGCTGGTGGCGATTTCCAATCATCGCAACGAGACCATCGTCGGCAACGTCGAAACGGGCGAGATGCATATCGTCGACCGTAGCGACTACATGCGCACCGAGGACCTCGCCTGGTCGCCCGACGGCGCGTGGCTTGCCTTCCAGTCGTGGACCAGTGCGCGGCACTGCGCCATCAAATTGCACGAAGTCGCGACGAAAACGTCCACGCTGGTCACCCAGCCGGACTTCCGCGACTACAGTCCGGCCTTCGACCCGGCCGGCAAGTACCTCTACTTCCTGTCGGTGCGCACCTTCGACCCCGTCTACGACAGCGTGCAGTTCGAGCTGTCGTTTCCGCGCGCGGCCCGCCCGTACCTGATCGCGCTGCAAGCCGATGGCGCGCCGCCGTTCGACGCGGCGCCCAGGGGGTTCGAGCCCGGGGAAGGCGAAGGGGGCAAGCCGGAAGACAAGGGCGGCGACAAGGACAAGCCGGTCGTCACCCGCGTGGACCTGCCCGGTATCGCCGCGCGCGTGGCGCCGTTCCCGGTGCCCGAGAGCCGCTACGGCCAGATCGCCGGCGTGGCGGGCGGCAAGGTGCTGTGGACGCATCAGACGGTGGTCGGCGCGCACGGCCGCGGTGGCCACAAGGAGGTTGCGGGCCGGCTCGAGCTCTTCGACTTCGCGACGCTGAAGCCCGAAACGATGGTGGAAAAGGTCGATCGCTTCGTGGTCAACGCAGGCGGCACTGCGCTGGTGGTGCAGGACGGCAAGAAGTTGCGCGCGCTCGCCGCGGACAGGAAGCCGGAGAAGGACGTTGGCGATGCGCCGTCGCGCAAGTCGGGCTGGATCGATCTCGCCCGCGTGCGCGTGTCGGTATCGCCGCGCAGCGAGTGGCGGCAGATGCTGCGCGAAGTGTGGCGCATGCAGCGCGACCACTTCTGGACCGCGGACATGTCGGGCGTCGACTGGAACGCCATCTACGATCGCTATGCGCCTTTGCTCGACCGCGTGGCCACGCGCGGCGAACTGTCCGACCTGATCTGGGAATTGCACGGCGAGCTGGGCACCTCACACGCCTATGAAATGGGTGGCGACCATCGCAAGCCGCCGCCGCTCACGCTGGGGCATCTTGGTGCCGAACTGGCGCTGGCCGCCGACGGGCACAGCTACACGATCACGCGCATCGTCTCCGGCGACACGTGGGAGTCGGGCGCCGACTCACCGCTCAATGCCATCGGCGTCAAGGCGCAGGTGGGCGAGCGCATCGTCGCGGTCAATGGCCAGCCGGTGTCGCGCACCGTGCCGCCGCAGGCGCTGCTCGTGCACCAGGCCGGCAGCAGGGTCGAATTGACGCTGCGGAGCGGCGATGCGGCCACGGCCACGACGCGCACGGTGCTCGTGCAGGCGCTGGCCGACGACGTGCCCGCGCTGTACCGCGAATGGGTCGAACGTAACCGCGCGTGGGTGCATGCGCAATCGCACGGGAAGGTGGGCTACCTGCATCTGCCGGACATGCAGGCCGCGGGCTTCGCCGAGTTCCACCGCTATTTTGCCGGGGAGTCCGATCGCGAGGCGATGATCGTGGATCTGCGCTACAACCGCGGTGGCCACGTGTCGCAGTTGCTGCTCGAGAAATTCGCGCGCAAACGCATCGCCTATGGCACGGCGCGCTGGATGGCGCCGTCGCCCTATCCCGACGAGGCGCCGCTGGGACCCGTGGTGGCGCTCACCAACGAGCACGCGGGCTCGGATGGCGACATCTTCTCGCACAACTTCAAGCAGATGCAGATCGGGCCATTGGTGGGCACGCGCACGTGGGGTGGCGTGGTCGGCATCTGGCCGCGGCACGGTCTCGTTGACGGCACCACCACCTCGCAGCCCGAGTTCTCGTTCTGGTTCAACGACGCCGGCTTCGGCGTGGAGAATTACGGCACCGATCCGCAGATCGAGATCGACAACGCACCGCAGGACGGCGCGTCCGGCAACGACCGGCAGCTGGAGAAGGCATTGGCGGTGGCGCTGGATGAGATCGCGAAGAAGCTGCCCCGCGTTCCCGATTTCGGACCACGACCCAAGCTGGCGCGCGGCCCGCTGCCGCCGCGGGCAAAGTGATGGCATGGTGAGTGCCCCGTAGGCGAGGCTTCAGCCTCGCGCAGCGCATCGCAACAAGAAGGCCCGGCTCGAACAAGCAGGTCGAGCCGGGTCCTTTGTTCGTTTCGCGCGAGGCTGA
>JANNYI010000267.1:0-1993 GCA_031410015.1 Betaproteobacteria bacterium
CGCCGGCCAAGTCCGCAGCCTGGGTCGCCGCGTACGGCGGCGCCAGCGCGCCGACACCCCAGACCGCCGCGCGCGACGCGCAGATCGTGCTGATGTGCGTCGGCAACGACGACGACGTCCGCGCGGTGATCACGGGACCGAAGGGTGCGCTGTCCGGCATGAACGCCGGCGCGATCCTGGTCGATCACACGACCGCCTCCGCCGAGGTCGCGCGGGAAATGAGCGCGGCGACGTCGGCCGTGGGCGTGCAGTTTCTCGACGCGCCGGTGTCGGGAGGCCAGGCGGGCGCGGAAAACGGCAAGCTTACGA
This sequence comes from Betaproteobacteria bacterium, assembly GCA_031410015.1. Taxonomy (GTDB): domain Bacteria; phylum Pseudomonadota; class Gammaproteobacteria; order Burkholderiales; family Casimicrobiaceae; genus VBCG01. The sequence goes on from JANNYI010000267.1 coordinate 310, forward strand.
TCATGGTCGGAGGCGACTCGGCGACATTCGCGCGGGCCGAACCGGTGCTGGCGCATTACGCGCGCGCGGTGACGCTGATGGGCCCGGCCGGCGCAGGGCAACTGACGAAGATGGTGAACCAGATCTGCATCGCGGGCCTGGTGGAGGGATTGTCCGAGGGCATCAACTTCGCGATGCGCGCCGGTCTCGATCCCGAACGCGTGATCGACGTGATCTCGAAGGGCGCGGCGCAGTCATGGCAGATGGAAAACCGGGGCAAGACGATGATCGCCGGCAAGTTCGACTTCGGCTTTGCCGTCGACTGGATGCGCAAGGACCTTGCGATCTGCCTTGCCGAGGCGCGGACCAACGGCGCCGCGTTGCCGGTGACCGCGATCGTCGACCAGTTCTATGCGCAGCTGCAGCGTCGGGGCGAAGGCCGCGCCGACACGTCGAGCCTCATCCGCCTGCTCAGCGAAAGCTGATGCAGCCGGGCTTGCCGCCGCCGCGAATCTTGCGCGCCGCAGGGCGCCTGGCGGCCGCGGCCATTCTCGGTATCGCGTGCCATGCCGGCGCGCAGACGGCGGCGGTCGACTTGAGCAGCGCGTGGATGCGGCCGGCGCTGGCCGGACAGGCCCGCGCGCGCGCCTACGTCGACATCAAGAGCGACTCGGCGCTCACGCTGACGCAAGCCTCGACTCCGGTGGCAGGCGCGATCGAATTCGTGACCGTTGCCGGCAGCGGCGACGCGGAAACCGTGGTGGCCACGGTGGCGGTGGCGCCCGGCTTACCCACCCGGCTGGCCTTTCGCGGCAACCACCTGCGCCTCGTCGATATCAACCGCGACCTGCGCAACGGCGAGCAGATCCCGGTCACGCTGCACTTCAGGGATGCGCAGGATCGCGCCGTGAGCGCGACGGCCACCGTGGTCGTGCGCGGGTTCACGGTGCCGCCAGCGGAATCCGATCCCCGTCGACCATGACGATTTCGTAGGACACCTCTGCGGTTTTGGCCAGCATGATCGTGGCCGAGCAGTACTTGTCCTTCGACAGCTTCACCGCGCGCTCGACCTGCTTCGGGTCGAGGCCGCGGCCGGCCACCGTGTAGACCAGGTGGATGTGCGTGAACACCTTGGGGTCCTCCGCGGCGCGCTGCGCCTTCGCGGTAACCACGCAGTCGGCCAGCGGCTGCCGGCCTTTCTTCAGGATCAGCACCACGTCGAACGCCGAGCAGGCGGCCATGCCCGTCAGCAGCAGTTCCATCGGCCGCATGCCGAGATTGCGGCCGCCGTGGTCGGGCGCCCCGTCGATCACGACGGCGTGGCCGGAGCCGGATTGGCCCATGAAGGTCATGCCCTCGATCCATTTGATCCTGGTTTCCACGTTCCATGTCCTTTCGTTTCCCGGTAAGGCCCGGCAAGTTAGTGTGCACACACACAGACGCTGATCACACCGCGGTCCGCCTTGTCCATGTTGCCATGCAGCAAATCCGCTTGAATTGTGCATTGCAATATGCCAACATTCTTGCGTCTGCGGCCTCGCCGTACTCCTCCTTCGGCACCGCAGACGCATTCCTCCATTCTCCTCCTATGGTGGAATCTTCAAGGCGCGGTCTCCGGATCGCGCCTTTTTTTGCCCCGGAATCGGGCTGGCTCACGCCAGCCCTTGCCCCCGCTTGCCCTGTAGGCGAGGCTTCAGCCTCGCGG
>JANNYI010000268.1:0-1376 GCA_031410015.1 Betaproteobacteria bacterium
AGGCGTTCCCCGTCGCGGCCGAGGCCGTGACGAAGCGCGAGGCGGCCGAGGGACTCAAGTCGCCGTCCAATCCGCAGATATACGTCGGGCGCGCGATCGCGGAGAAGCTCAGGCAGCTCCCGGTCCGGCAGTAACGAACGCGCTCAGATCAACCGGCCGATCAGCCACGCCAGCAAGGAAAGGATCAGCGTGCTCGCCAGCGGGAGCAGGTACTCCCGGCCCCGCAGCGTGAAGCGCAGGTCTCCGGGCATCTGGCCGATGCCGAAGCGGCGCGCGAGCCAGGGCATCGCGGCGGTCATCACGACCAGCGCGATGAGGGTGGTGAGGAGCCATTTGAGCATCGGTTCAGGATAAACTGCCGCTCCCCCCACAGCAAACCGGAAGACGCGAGACCATGATCGATCTCTATACGTGGACCACCCCCAACGGCCGCAAGGTGTCGGTCATGCTCGAGGAATGCGGCCTGCCGTATGCCGCCCACAAGGTGAACATCGGCCAGAACGAGCAGTTCAAGCCCGAGTTCCTGGCCATCAGCCCGAACAACCGCATCCCGGCGATCGTGGACTCCGACGGTCCCGACGGCAAGCCGATCCACCTGTTCGAGTCGGGCGCGATCCTCGTCTACCTCGCGGGCAAGACCGGCAAGTTCCTGCCGACTTCCGCACGCGGAAAATACGAGGCGCTGCAGTGGCTCATGTGGCAGATGGGCGGCGTGGGCCCCATGTTCGGCCAGGCGCATCACTTTCTTCGCGCGGCGCCCGAGCAGGTGCCGTACGGCATCAAGCGCTACACGGATGAGGCGCGTCGCCTCTATGGAGTCCTCGACCGGCGGCTGGCCGAGGCTGCGTTCATGGCGGGCGAGTATTCGATCGCCGACATCGCGACCTACCCCTGGATCGCGCGCCATGAGTGGCACAAGGTGGACCTGGCCGAGTTCCCCAACGTGAAGCGCTGGTACGACACCATCGGCCGCCGCCCGGCCGTGGTGCGGGGCATGGCGGTGCCTGCCTAGTTTTTCTCTTTAGGCACGAATACTGGCTGCGGGGCCGCTCCAGCAGCCAGGTTCTGCATAGTATTGTCAAACATTCAGGGCGGCTTCCTGGCGTATCTAGCGAGGAACGCGTTGATGTCCTCCACGCGCAGCTGCGGCTCGCCGCTGACCGGCCGCGAGCCCACCACGCGGTTCATCCACTCCATGTTCGTCTGCATGCGCGCGACCACCGCCGGCCATTCCCGCGCGGTGTAGCGCTGCGGGTCGGGCAGCACATGGCACTGGCCGCAGGCGACGCGGAAGGCTTCGCCCGAGGGCGCGTTCACTTCGGGGATCTTCTTCGCGTCGAGTGGCTTCTGGGCATTCGAGCGCAGGTAGCCGACCA
>JANNYI010000269.1:0-2325 GCA_031410015.1 Betaproteobacteria bacterium
CGATCATGGGCTGGTACACCGCGCAGAACAACGACAAGGTCAACAAGCTCGTGCTGTACGCCCCGCAGTGGATCCGCCAGACCGCGGCGCTGACCGACTCGGGCGGCAAGATCGGCGCGTACCGCTCGGTCTCGCGCGACGCGGCGAAGGGCCGCTGGCTCACCGGGGTGCCCGAGGACAAGAAGGCCGACCTGATCCCGCCGGGCTGGTTCGAGGCCTGGGCCGACGCGACATTCGCCACCGACGCGGTGGGCGCGAAGCAGACGCCGCCGGTGCTGCGCGCGCCAAACGGCGTGGTGCAGGACGGGCGCGAATTCTGGGGCGCGGGGAAGGCGCTGTACGACCCGGCGGCGATCCGGGTGCCGACTTTCCTCGCGCACGCCGAGTGGGATGCCGACCTGCCGAGCTACATGCTGCACCAGTACTTCGCCAAGCTCGCCAACGCTCCGTACAAGCGCTACGTCGAGATCGGCGAAGGCACGCACACGGTGATAATGGAGAAGAACCGCATGCAGCTCTTCCAGGCGGTGCAGCAGTTCCTCGACGAGAAGGTCAAGGCCGGCCAGTAGGAACGCAGCGGCGAGCCCGATCGGGCCACTCCTCCTTGATGCCAGAAATGATTTTGCGGATCATTTTTGTGCCGCCATTCTTGTTTCCGTGACCGCGCCCGATGCAAACAGCGCGGCAATTTGTGCCTCGTCCATGCCCAATCCCTTGAGGATCGAGCGCGTTTGTTCGCCCACCTGCGGCGGGTCGCTGCGCTTGGGCGCTTTCAGACCGTCGAACTCGATCGGCAGCGCGGCCGCGGCGATCTCAGTGCCGCCGGGCTCCCGGGTCATCATCAGCGCGCCGCCGGCGAGCAGGTGCGGGTCTTCCAGCAGGTCGATCGGCTCGCGGATCGGGCCATAGGAAAGGCCCGCCTTCTCGAGGGCCTCGCAGAGTTCCGTGGTCTTCCATTTCCTGATGACCTCGCCCACGCCGGGCACGAGCCAGGATCGCGCGGCCTCGCGCTGCACGGAGGTCTTCAGCCGCTCGTCGGCGGCCCACTCGGGTGGAAGAAAATCGCGCGCGAAGTTCTGCCACTGCGCATCACTGACCACGGCGACAAAGACGCGGCCGCCATCGGCCGTGTCAAAGATGTCGTAAACGCCCCAGGGAGGCTGGCGCAGCGCGCCGAACGGCTTGGGGGCGATGCCGGTCATCTGGTGCTGCGCGATGAACTGCGCCATCAGCACCAGGTTGTTCTCGAACAGGCCTGCGCGGATATAGCGCCCCTTGCCGGTCGCGTGCCGATCGTGCAGTGCGGCGAGCGCCCCGACCACGCCGAACGTGCCGCCGAGGATGTCGTTGGCCGAGGGCGCGATCCGGCGCGGCGCGTTCTCCCCGCCGTTGATGTAGGCGAGGCCGCCCATCATCTGCACCACCTCGTCCAGCGCCGTGCGCTGCTTGTAGGGACCGGAGAGGAAACCCTTCAGCGAGATGTAGATGAGCTTCGGGTTGTCCTTGGCGAGCGATTCGTAGTCGAGGCTGTACTGCTTGAGGCTATCGTCGCGGAAGTTCTCCAGCAGCATGTCGGCTTCCAGCGCGAGCCTGCGCACCACCGCCCCGCCCTCCTTCGACTTGAGGTCCACGGCCAGGCTTTGCTTGTTGCGGTTGAACACCGGGAAGTAGCCGCTGCCCGAGCCCTTGAGCAGGCGCGTGCGGTCGCCCTCGATAGGCTCGACCTTGATGACCTCGGCGCCCAGGTCCGCCAGGATCATGCCGGTCACCGGGCCCATGATCATGTGGGAGAGCTCGAGGACCTTGATGCCGCGCAGCGGCAAGGCATCGTCCTTCATGAATGAGGTTGCAGTCATGCGGCCTTCTGGGATGCGGGGGAAAGAGGGCACATAATATAGAAATGGACAAAACAAACAGAGACTCAATTCGCATCGGCTCAGGCGCCGCCTGGTGGGGCGACCGCGTCGAGCCCGCGATCCTCAACGCCGACAAGGGCGACCTCGACTACCTGTGCTTCGAGACCATGGCCGAGGCTACGATCTCGGCCGCGCAGGTGCGCGCGCGGCGCGATCCCACTTTCCCCGGGTACGACACCTACCTCGACGCGCGCATCAGCGGCGTGCTGCCAGGGTGCCTCAAGCGCGGCACCAAGATCATCACCAACCAGGGCTGGATCAACCCGAACGCGGCCGCACAGCGCATCGTGCACTGGCTGCGGGAGAACGGCGCCGAGGGTGTGAAGGTAGCTTCCGTCAATGGGTCCCTCATCACCGAGCGCGTGCTCGACCTGACCGACACCATCCTCGAGAACGGCCAGCCCACTTC
>JANNYI010000270.1:0-1384 GCA_031410015.1 Betaproteobacteria bacterium
TCCCGGGATGCCCGACGAACCCCTGAACTTACAATCGGCACCCTATGCCGGCCTGACCCCCGATGCGGTGCTCGACGCCCTCGAAGGGGCGGGCCTAGCCCCCGACGGGCGCCTGCAGGCGCTCAACAGCTACGAAAACCGCGTCTACCAGTTCGGCATCGCGGACGAAAAGCCGCTGATCGCCAAGTTCTACCGGCCGGGCCGCTGGACGGACGCGCAGATCCTCGAGGAGCACGAATTCGTCGCCGAACTCGCCGCGCAGGAAGTACCGGTGGTCGCGGCGCTCAAGCTCGCCAACGGCACCACGCTGCACACGCACGGCGACTACCGAATTGCGGTTTACCCGCGCTGCGGCGGGCGCGCACCGGAGCTCGAGGATCCCGATACCCTGGAGTGGATGGGGCGCTTCCTCGGCCGCATCCATGCCGTCGGCGCGCTCAAACCCTTTGTCGAGCGGCCAGCCCTTGATATCGAGACCTTCGGCGACGAGCCGCGCAACTACCTGCTCGATCACGAGTTCGTGCCGCAGGACCTCGAGGAAGCCTGGACCGGCGTGGTGGACCAGGCGCTGGAGGGCGCGGAACGGTGTTTTGATCGCGCCGGCGACGTGGCGCTCATCCGCCTGCATGGGGATTGCCACAGCGGCAACGTGCTGTGGATCGAGGATCGCGGCAACGAGGGCACTTCCGGCCTGCAGGGTTCCGGCCCCCACTTCGTCGACTTCGACGACGCGCGCACGGGCCCCGCGATCCAGGACCTGTGGATGCTGCTCTCGGGTGAGCGCGAGGCGATGAAAGTGCAGTTCGGCCACGTGCTGCGCGGGTACGAGGATTTCGCCGAGTTCGACGACCGCGAGCGCCACCTGGTGGAAGCGCTGCGCACGCTGCGCCTCATCCATTACTCGGGGTGGATCGGGCGGCGCTGGGACGACCCCGCCTTCCCGGCGGCTTTCCCCTGGTTCAACACGCCGCGCTACTGGCAGGATCGCATACTGGAACTGCGCGAGCAGATCGCGCTGATGGACGAAGCGCCGCTCTGAAGTACCATCGCAGCATGAATCCAGCCATCAAGTTTGGAGTGTTTGACCACCTCGACGCGAGCGGACTGCCGCTGGGCGAATTCTACGAGAACCGCCTGCGGCTGATCGAGTCGTACGAGCGCATCGGCATCCACTGCTACCACACCGCCGAGCACCACACGACGCCGCTGGGCATGTGCCCGTCGCCTTCGGTGTTCCACTCGGCGATCGCGCAGCGTACCAAGAAGATCCTGTTCGGGCCGCTGGTCTACACGCTGGCGCTCTACCACCCGCTGCGGCTCGCCGAGGAAATCTGCATGCTCGACCACATGAGCGGCGGGCGCTTCCAGGTCGGCGTGGGCCGCG
>JANNYI010000271.1:0-30378 GCA_031410015.1 Betaproteobacteria bacterium
TGCGCAAGCACTACGACAGCCAGAACATGCAGGGCCTGCAGAAGGAGTTCGGCGCCCGTGACGTGGTGTGGCTGTCGATCAACTCCACCAACAAGTCGAGCGGCGAGTTCAAGACCCCCGCGGAGATGGATGCGTGGATCAAGGCCCAGGGCGCCGCACCGAAGGCGGCGCTGATCGATGCGTCGAGCGCCACCGGCCGCGCCTATGCGGCGCGCACCACGCCGCACATGTTCGTCGTCGACCCCGCCGGCAAGCTGGTCTACGCGGGCGCCATCGACGACAAGCGCTCCGCCAATCCGGCCGACGCCAAGTCGGCCAACAACTACGTGCGCGCCGCGCTCAACGAATCGCTGGCAGGCAAGCCGGTGACGGTGGCCAGCACGCAGCCCTACGGGTGCAGCGTCAAGTATTGAGTCGATCGCCGGCACGAATGGCTCCGTAGGCGAGGCTTCAGCCTCGCGCGGATCATCGCAGTGGCGTATGGTGCGCGAGGCCGCAAAAATGGGGTCAGGTTCGAATTGGCCCATGAATGTCTGCTCAAGTTCGGGATGGTGTCCGGGCCAATTCGAGCCTGACCCCATTTTTGCTGGAGGGTGTCCGGGCCAATTCGAGCCTGACCCCATTTTTGCCCCTACACAATCATGACCCTCGAAACCTGGCTCGCCTTCTTCGTTGCCTCCTGGCTCATCAGCCTGTCGCCCGGTGCCGGCGCGATCTCGTGCATGGCCGCGGGCCTGCGCTTCGGCCTGCGCCGCGCCATGTGGAACATCGCCGGGCTGATCACCGGCATCCTGTTCGTGCTCGTCGTGGTGGCGGCGGGACTGGGCGCGCTGCTGGCGACGTCCACGGTTGCATTCACCGTGGTCAAGTGGCTCGGCGTGGCCTACCTCGTATGGCTCGGCGTGCAGCAATGGCGCGCGCCGGCGCTGGCCATCGATGCCGATGCCGCCGCCAACGAGCTTGCCGGCACGCGCACCCAATTGATGCTGCGCGGGTTCCTCGTCAACGCCACCAATCCCAAGGGCATCGTCTTCATGCTGGCGGTGCTGCCGCAGTTCATCGACCCGGCGCGGCCGCAGTTGCCGCAGTATTTCATCTGCGGCGTCACGCTGATTTTCACCGACATCGTGGTGATGACGGGCTACGCCGGATTCGCGGCGCGCGTGCTGCGCCTGCTGCGCGGCCCGCGTCAGGTACGCCTCATGAATCGCACGTTCGGCGGCCTGCTGGTGGGCATGGGCGCGCTGCTGGCCACGTTCAAGCGCGCGGCCTAGCGCCGCCTTTTACATCGGCGGCAGCAGCCCCAGTTCGCGCAACGCGCTGCGCGCTCCGTCCACGCCGAGCACGCGGCGGGTGACGAGTCCCACCCGCGCCGCGGCATCCACGTTGATCGCGTTGTCGTCGACGAAAAGTACGCGGGCCGCCGGCGCGCCCACGGCGTCCAGCACGTGCTCGAAGTACTCGGCATCGGGCTTCAGCTTGCCGACGCGGTGCGACGGAAAATTGTGGTGGAACGATTGGTCCAGCGCCCACTCGCCGGTGAAGCGCGCCCAGTGCATCGTGTTGGTGTTGGAAACGCTGGCCAGCCGATAGTGCGGCGCCAGCTCGGCAAGCAGCGCATGTGCGCCGGGAAACAACGCGCGCGGCCAGCCGCGGAAGGCCGTCAGGAATTCGGCGGGCGCCACCGGCAGCGCGAATTCTTCGATCACCCCGACCGCGAACTCATCGCTGCCGATCCTCCCGGTCTCGAAGGCGCGCACGGCATCGGATTGCAGCCAGCGCCGCCACAGTTCGTCGGTGCTGCCGAGCCCCGTCGACCATTCGAGCATCTTCTCGACGCCGGCCAGTTCGATCAGCACGCCGCCCAGGTCGAACAGGATCACGTCGATGTCGGTGTTTTTCATGGCGTCAATGCAGCGCGAGCGTGAGCCCGATGGGAATGAAGATGACAGAGAGCACGTTGCCGATCAGCACGATGGAGGCCACCTTGGCGGGTTCCTGCCTGAATTGCTCGGCCACCATGAAGTTGAGCACGGCCGGCGGCAGGCAGCCGAAGAGGATCAGCAGCCCCTGCTGCTGGCGGTCGAGACCCAGCACCGGCGCCAGCAGCGCCGCCATGGCGATGCCGGTCAGCGGACAGACGAGCCCACCCACGACGCCGAGGTGCCAGTCGTCCCAGCGCACTTCGTAGAGACGCACGCCGAGTGAGAGCAGCATCATCGGGATCAGCGCATCGCCGACCATCTTGATGCCTACACTGGTCCACTCGGGCAGCGGCGGATGCACCAGCGCAAAGCCGAAGCCGAGAAACGTCGACCACACCATCGGGTTGCGCAGCAGGTTGCCGAACCTCGCGTGGTGGTCGATCATCCACGCGCCCAGCGTGAAGTGCAGCAGGTTCGAGATCGTGAACAGCGCCACCATGGCCGAGAAGCCGCTCTGGCCGAACGCCAGCACCGCCAGCGGCAGGCCCATGTTGCCGCAGTTGTTGAACATCATCGGCGGCACGAAGGTGCGATGGTCGGCATGCAGCAGCTTCGCGAACGGCCACGCCAGCAGCCCCGAGCCCAGCACGACGCCCACGCTGCCCAGCATCAGCGGCAGGTTCTCGCCAACGTCGAAGTCCTTGCTGGCAAGCGCGGAGAAGATGAGCGCCGGCGCGAGGATCGTCATGCTGATCCGGTTGACGATGGTCATGTCCGGCTTCACGCGGCGCGCGTACAGGTAGCCGACCAGCACCACGAGGAACACCGGCAGGATGATGCCGAGGATGCGCTCGAGCATCGTGCGCGCCCGTCAGCCGCCGCAGCTGCGGCACGCCGTCACAGGATGTACCGGGACAGGTTGTCGTTGCCGGCGATGTTGGCGAGCGTGGCCTCGACGAAGGCCGCATCGATCACGACGTGCTCGCCGGTGCGCCGCGCCGCGTGGTACGAGAGATCGTCCAGCAGGCGCTCCATCACCGTGTAGAGCCGCCGTGCGCCGATGTTCTCCTGCTTCTCGTTCACCGCGAACGCGATTTCGGCGAGGCGGCGGATGCCTTCCGGCGCGAATTCGAGGTGCACCTGCTCGGTGGCCAGCAGCGCCGCGTACTGGCGCGTGAGGCAGGCGTCGGTGGCGGTGAGGATCTTCTCGAAGTCGGACACCGACAGCGAGGACAACTCCACGCGAATCGGAAAGCGCCCCTGCAGTTCGGGAATGAGGTCGGAGGGCTTCGACAGGTGGAACGCGCCCGACGCGATGAAGAGGATGTGGTCCGTCTTGACCATGCCGTACTTGGTGGTGACGGTGGTGCCTTCCACCAGCGGCAGGAGGTCGCGCTGCACGCCTTGCCGCGACACGTCCGCGCCGTGCATTTCCGAACGCGACGCGATCTTGTCGATCTCATCCAGGAACACGATGCCGTTCTGCTCGGCCGCCGCGAGCGCGCGCGTCTTGATGTCGTCGTCGTTGATGAGGCGCGCGGCCTCCTCGTCGGTGAGGAGCTTCATCGCCTCGGGCACCGGCATCTTCTTGACCGTGCGGCGGCCCGAACCCATCTGCGCGAACATGCCCTGGATCTGGCTCGTCAGCTCTTCCATGCCGGGCGGCGCCATGATCTCCATGTTCGCCGGCTGGTTCGACACCTCGATCTCCACTTCGCGGTCGTCGAGCGCGCCTTCGCGCAGCATCTTGCGGAATTTCTGGCGCGTGGTCGTATCGGCCGGCTTCATGTCGGCGAAATTGACTTCGCGCGCCGGCGGCAGCAGCACGTCCAGCAGCCGCTCCTCCGCGTTGTCAGCAGCGCGGTCGCGCACCTTGCGGGTTTCGGTCTCGCGCGTTTCCTTGATCGCCACTTCGACCAGGTCGCGGATGATCGTGTCCACGTCGCGGCCGACGTAGCCCACTTCGGTGAACTTGGTGGCCTCCACCTTGACGAACGGCGCATCGGCCAGGCGCGCCAGGCGGCGCGCGATCTCCGTCTTGCCCACGCCGGTGGGCCCGATCATCAGGATGTTCTTCGGCGTGATCTCCTGCCGCAGCGGTTCGGGCACCTGCTGCCGGCGCCAGCGGTTGCGCAGCGCGATCGCGACCGCGCGCTTGGCGGCGTCCTGCCCGACGATGTGCTTGTCGAGCTCGGAAACGATTTCTTCCGGCGTCATGTGCGACGACATGGCAAAGGCTTGGACGAGTTGGAAAAAAATTGGCTGCCGAAATGGGCAGCCAATCAATTGTACCGGATGGGACTTCGCCGGACGGCATGGACCTGATTGCGAGGTGTAGGCGAGGCATCAGCCTCGCGGGTCCGCCGCCACATTGTCCCAGCGAGGCTGAAGCCTCGCCTACAGGCGCATACGAGGGAATACCCCGGGCCACCGAGGCCCGGGGTAGTTGACGTCAGTCCGGAATCGTCAGCGTGTTGCCCGAGAACGTGATCTGGTTGGCAGCGGTGGGCGCGGCCGAGATCGGCGGCACGTTGGCCGTGGTGATCGCGGGTGCTGCGCCCGGCGTGCCGCCCCGCGGGATCGTGCGCACGACCTGTGCCGGCGGCAGCGGCACGTTGTTGGTCAGCTGGGCGTACATCGCGTCCATCGCCTTGTTGAAGTAGTAGTGCAGCGGGATGAACATCGTGTCGTAGCCCGGCAGCAGCGCATTGTCGATGAACGTGTCGAAGTGCTGGGCATTGGTCACCTCGATGTAAGTGAGCTTCGAGGTTGCGCCTTCCACGATCTTGTTCTGCCCGTAGTACGGACGCGAGGTGAACGACACCGGGACCAGCGTATCGGAACGGCCGTGCACGATGATGGCCGGCTTGCCGCGCAGGTTGGCGGTGCGATACGCCTCCTTGATCCCGTTCTGCACGCGCACCGCGCCCGCATCGGTTCCGGTCCAGAGATTGCGCTGGCACGTGGCCGCATCGATGTTGAAGTCGAGCAGCCCGGTGGACGGCGAGACCGACGCCGGGCTGTTGACCGGACCGCCCGGTGCGTTGTTGTTCACGATGTTGATGCCGATGGTCGGCGGCACGCCGTTGCTGGTGCCGAAGCCCTGCGCCAGCGCATTGGCACCGATCGCGACGGGCTTGCCCGTGGCATCCGTCGCGGCGAAGGAAAGTCCGCACAGGTTGTCCTTCACGCTGTAGCGGCCGTAGGTGTTGGCATACGTCATCGCGATCGGAGGCGTCGCAAATGCGTAGTGCGACGCGTGCAGCAGGTTCGACTCCGGCTGCCATCCGGCGGAGAGCAGCACGTTGAGCGCCTCGGTAGCCTGGTCCGCCGTGGTGGTGCTGGTGAGCAGGCCCTTGGCCTTCAGCGATGCGCAGCGGTTGGTTGCCAGCGTCGCGTTGACGAAGGCGGCGCCGGGCGAGCCGACTGCGGCCGCGGCCAGCGCGGCGCATGGCTGGTACAGGTTGGCCGTGGTGAAGTAGTCGTAGATCGGCTTGCCGGTGCCCGTGGTCGTGACGCTGCCGCGCTTGACCACGAGGCTGCCACCCGGAACCAGCTGCACGTTGGGCTCGCTCACGGCCAGGCCGTCGATGAGGCCCTCGGTATCCTGTTCCAGCGCCGCGATGGCCGCGCCGGCGCCGTTGGACACCGACGATGCGATCACGATCGTGTTGTCGGGCTTGAACTGCACCTTGGCGGTGCCATCGGCATTGCGCGAGGCGCGCTCTTCGTTGAGCGCGTAGAACGCGAAGCGGATGGTGTTGAGCGTGTCGCGGCCCCAGTCGCGTTCCGGATTCTGCTGCGAATGCGCGTGCTTCACCGCGAAGCGGTTCGGCGTTGCGGCGTTGAACGTGGCGAGTTCCGCCGCCGTCAGTTCGGCCGTGTAGTTGGAGTTCTTGCCGGCGGCGGCCGCGCTCGAGCGAATCCCGTTCTGCGTGTTGACCGTGTCGGCGGACAGGTCGTGAATGCCGGTGCCCGTGCCCTTGTCGGTGTAGGCGACGACGCAGCCGCGCTTCAAGCCCCATTCGCCGGCGCTGCCGATGGCGCCATAGGCGCCGCGCGAGCCGGACGACGTTGCGGTGACGATACAGGAGGCGCCTTCCTTGAACGACGTCGGGATCTGCACGATCATCGTCACGTTGAGCTTGCCGGTGCCGTCGTCGGCATAGGCCAGGTATTCGGTACCCGCGACCTTGCCTTCGCCCAGCGTCGGATTGCCGGCGATGTCGATGTTGGGGCCGTACAGCGAACCGTAGCCGCCGTTGGCGGCGATATCGACGATGGCGCGGTAGTTGTTGTAGATGGCGAGCGTGCGCAGTTCCGTCGCGGTGGGCGCGGCGGGCACGGCGACGACGGGCGCGGCGCCGGCCAGGCCGGTCTTGCCGAGGCCTGCGGTCAGCAGGTCGTTGGTGTTGCCGTCGTAGGTGGACTTGGTGACCGTGCCGACAAACGACGGCTTGATGTTCGATTCGGTCGGGCTGGTATCGTCGCCGCAGCCGGCGAGCACCAACGCGACAGCGGACGCGAGCATGAACGAGCCCGCGCGGTAGAATCTTGGCATGGTGGAATCCCCTTGGATGTGCAGCGCGTCGAAAAGCGCGCTGCTTCGATTTTAGCGCGAACGTTGGGAAAAGGATGGTTGATTCTCCGCGTCATGTTGCCCCAGGCCGGACGCGCGCGCGAATAGCCCCGGCGTCTGTGCGCCATCTTGGTGCGGCATGGCAAGGCCTGCTGACATGCCACTTCCGCCGAGTAACAACGAACTGCCACAATTGACCGCATGACAACCACCATTCGAGGCATCGCCATCCTTGCAGTCGCGGCACTCGTCGCGGGCTGCAGTTCCACCAACACCCCGCCGGTCTACGAGCCGAGCGTCGGCCTGGAGGCCCAGATGCTCGGCGTCGGCTCGACGGCGAGGGGCGCCTTCCGTGTGTTTGACGCGAAGGACGGCTCGGGCGTGAACGTGCAACTGACGCTCATCAACACGTTGCCGGGCACCTACCTCATCACGCTGCACGAGCGCGGCAACTGCAAGTCACCCAACCTCCTGTCCGCCGGCCCGGCGTGGTCCCCGCCCGGTTCCGGCAAGTCGCCCGGCGATCTCATGCCCACGTTTTCCACCAACAGCGACGGCGACGTCAAGAACTTTGGTGCGTTCATCCGCGGCGTCCACGTCGATGGACCCCAGGGGCTCGTGGGCAGGGTGGTGGTGGTCCAGTTCGGGTACGGGGTCTCCAATGCCGAACCCGGCCTCCCGAACAAGCGCATGGCCTGCGGCGTGCTGGAGTACGTCAAGCCGCTCTTTTGAAGATGTCGTCGCGGCGGGAGTACGGGGTGCAGGTATCCTTGCGCTCTTCGCCGCTGGCCGGCGACCACCGGGACCACCATGGGCTTTCTTTCCGATCGCAGGATTCTGATCACCGGCGTGCTGTCGAACCGCTCGATTGCATACGGCGTGGCGCGCGCCTGCCAGCGTGAAGGCGCGACACTCGCGTTCACCTACGTCAACGACGACCTGAAGGAGCGCGTCGTCAAGCTGGCGGCGGACTTCGGCGCCGTGCCGGTCCTGCGCTGCGACGTCACGCGCGACGAGGATATCGACGCGCTGTTCGCAACGCTTGGTACGGAATGGGGCGGCCTGGATGGCCTGCTGCATTCCATCGCGTTCGCGCCCCGTGAAGCGCTGGCCGGGGATTTCCTCAATGCGCTCACGCGCTCCGCCTTCGCCATCGCGCACGACATCTCGAGCTACAGTTTCGCCGCGCTGGCGAAGGGCGCGCGGCCGCTGCTGCAGGGACGCAACGGCGCGCTCGTCACGCTGACCTACCTGGGCGCCGTGCGGGCGCTGACCAACTACAACGTGATGGGCCTTGCCAAGGCAAGTCTCGAGGCCAACGTGCGCTATCTCGCGGCCGCGCTGGGTCCGGAGCAGATTCGCGTGAACGGGATTTCCGCGGGGCCGATCAAGACGCTGGCGGCCGCCGGCATCGGCGGCTTTTCCAAGATCCTCAACTTCGTGGAGAAGTCGGCGCCGTTGCGCCGCAATGTCACCATCGACGAAGTGGGCAACGTGGCGGCGTTCCTGCACTCGGACCTCGCCAGCGGCATCACCGGCGAGATCACCTACGTCGACTGCGGCTTCTCGACGGTGGCCGCCGGCATCGACGAGTAGCGCCGGGATGACCAGTCGCCGCTTCGATGCCGTCATCATCGGCGGCGGCCACAACGGCCTCACCTGCGCCGCGTATCTGGCCGCGGCCGGCCTGTCAGTGTGTGTCGTCGAGCGGCGCGCGGTGCTCGGCGGCGCGGCGGTCACCGAGGATTTCCATCCCGGTTTCCGCAATTCCACCGCCAGCTATACCGTCAGCCTGCTCGACCCGCAGGTCATCCGCGACCTGCGCCTTGCTGACCACGGGCTGGAAGTGCGCGAGCGGCCGTTCTCCAACTTTCTCCCGCTGCCGGATGGGCAGTACCTCAAGGTCGGCGGCGGCCTCGCGGCCACGCAGGCGGAGGTGGCGAAGTTCTCGCGCCGCGACGCGGACGCGCTGCCGGACTACTACGCGATGCTCGATCGCGTGGCGGCGGTGCTGCGCGCGATGCTTCCGCTCACGCCGCCCAACATCCGCGCCGGAGGCGTGGCCGACGTCGGCGCGATGCTCGAGTTGCTGGGCACGGCCAAGCACCTGCGCGCGCTGTCGCTGCCGGAGCGCCGCGACCTGCTCGATCTCTTCACCAAGAGCGCGGGCGACGTGCTCGACCGCTGGTTCGAGAGCACGCCGATCAAGGCCGCGTTCGGCTTCGACGCCGTCGTGGGCAACTTTGCCAGTCCGTACACGCCGGGGTCGGCGTACGTGCTGCTGCACCATGTGTTCGGCGAGGTCAACGGCAAGCCCGGGCAATGGGGCCACGCGGTCGGCGGCATGGGGTCGATCACGCAGGCGATGGCACGCGAGTGTGAAGCGCGTGGCGTCGTGCTGCGCACGCAGGCGCCGGTGGCGCGCGTAATCGTCAAGGCCGGCCGCGCGGCCGGTGTCGAATTGGCGGACGGGGACGTGATCGAAGGCAGGCGCGTGATTGCCAACGTTAATCCGAAGCTCCTGTTCGACCAGCTGGTGGCGCCAGAGCACGTCGATGCCGACTTTCGCGCGCGCATCGCCGCCTATCGCTGCGGCTCGGGCACGTTCCGGATGAACGTCGCGCTGGCGGCGCTGCCCGATTTCACTGCGCTGCCCGGCGGCCACGCGCAGCCGCATCACAGCAGCGGCATCATCATGGCGCCGTCGCTTGCGTACATGGAGCAGGCCTATTTCGATGCGAAGACGCATGGCTGGTCGAAGGCACCGATCGTCGAGATGCTGATCCCGTCGACCGTGGACGATTCGTTGGCACCCGCCGGCATGCATGTGGCCAGTCTCTTCTGCCAGCACACGCATCCCGATCTCCCGGGCGTGCAGCCAGGACGCACGTGGGACGACGCCCGTGACGAAGTGGCCGATCTCATGGTGGCAACCGTCGACGGGTTTGCGCCAGGGTTCGCCGCGAGCGTGCTCGGCCGCCGCATCCTGTCCCCACTCGACCTCGAGCGCGAGTTCGGCCTGATCGGCGGCGACATCTTCCACGGCGCGCTGTCGCTCGATCAGTTGTTCTCGGCGCGGCCCGTGCTGGGCAATGCCAACTACCGGATGCCCGTGCGCGGGCTCTACCTGTGCGGCGCGGGCGCGCATCCGGGTGGCGGCGTCACCGGCATTCCCGGCCGCAACGCGGCGCGCGAGGTCATCAAGGATGCGCGCCGGGGCAGGCACTGAGATGGACCGCGCCGACAATCTGGCCTTCCTGCTCGCGCGCACCGCGCGCAACTGGCCGCACCGGCCGGCGGTGGCGCTTGGCGATGCGGTGCTGCACGACTACGCCACGCTGGCGCGGCGCGCGGCGGGCCTGGGCGCCGCCATGCGCGACGCGGGCCTGCTGCCTGGGGAGCGCGTGGCCATCGTGTCGCGCAACGTGCCGGCCTACATCGAGACACTGTTCGCGTGCTGGTGGGTGGGGCTGACCGCGGTGCCGGTCAATGCGAAGCTGCACGTGAAGGAGCTGGCCTTCGTGCTGGCCGACAGCGGCGCGCGCTGGGCGTTCGTCGACAACGACTGGGCCGGGGCGCTGGCAGGCGAGGACGGCGATGTCGCGACGCTCGCCCATGTGCAGGTGTTCGGCGATGCGCACTATGAGCGGATGGTCGCGACGGCGGGGAGCGCCGATCCCGACGCCGTGGCGCCCACCGATCCGGCGTGGCTCTTCTATACGAGCGGCACCACGGGACGGCCCAAAGGCGTGGTGATCGCCCACGCCAACCTGCAGGCGATGTCACTGTGCTTTCTGGCGGACGTGGAGGCCGTTGCGCCGGGCGATGCGATCCTGCATCCGGCGCCACTGTCGCACGGCTCGGGGCTCTACGTGATCCCGCACGTCGCGCGCGGCGCGGTGAACGTGATCCCCGCCTCGGGCGGTTTCGATCCGGCGGAGATCGTGACACTGCTGGCGCGCTGGGACCAGTCGCTGTTCTTCGCGGCGCCGACGATGCTGAAGCGCTTCGTGAGGGCGCCGGCACTGGACCACGCCCGGCTCGATCGGCTCAAATGCATCGTCGTGGGCGGTGGCCCGATGTACGTGGAGGACTGCAAGGCTGCCGTGGCAGCGCTGGGGCCACGCCTCGCGCAGATCTACGGCCAGGGCGAAACGCCGATGACGATCACGGCAATGGATCGCGTGCTGCTGGCCGACTCGGTGGCGCGAGGCGACGATGCGCGCATCGCGTCCGTAGGCTGTGCGCAGACCGGTATCGAGATCCGCATCGGTGGTGTCGATGATGCGCCGCTCCCCGCGGGCACCGTCGGCGAAGTGCTGGTGCGCGGCGCGACGGTGATGCAGGGCTACTGGCGCAATCCGGAAGCCTCGATGCAGACGCTGGCCAACGAATGGCTGCACACCGGCGATCTCGGCACGATGGATGCCGATGGCTTCCTCACGCTCCTCGACCGGTCGAAGGATCTCATCATCAGCGGCGGCTCGAACATCTATCCGCGCGAGGTGGAGGAGGCGTTGCTGGCGCATCCCGATGTCGCCGAGGTGGCGGTGATCGGGCAGGCGCATGCGGACTGGGGTGAGGAGGTGGTGGCCTGCGTCGTGGCGCGGGTGCCGCTACCCGACGCCCCGGCGCGCGCCGCGCTCGAAGCCGCGCTCGATGCGGTGTGCCTCGAGCGCATCGGGCGCTTCAAGCGGCCCAAGGTCTATCGCTTTCTGCAGGAGTTGCCGAAGAACAACACCGGCAAGGTGCTGAAAACGGCGCTGCGCGAAGTTGCCGGCGACGATCGCCTGCCGTAGGCGAGGCTTCAGCCTCGCAAACCGCAAACCGCAAACAGCAATGAAAATGCCCCGACGAAAACATCGTCGAGGCACTTTTTGCAGCTGTAAATCCAAAGTCAGCCGATAAGCCGGGTTCTGTTACGGCGCAGTTGAGTGCGCTATGGCCGTCATTCCTCTAGGCGCCGTGTTGCCACGGCGCTCAAGCCACCTACCCGCGGACTAGACGAGCAGCCTGTGTTGCCAACAGCACGTCCGCTTACTTGGTGTTGCTCCGGATGGAGGTTGCCGCGTTTCACCCGCTTGCCCGTAAGGGGAAGCGACTCGTCTCTGTGGCCCTGTTCCTCACCTTCATCCACCGCGCTAACGGGGACTTATAGCGTCCGGGCGTTACCCGGCATCCTGCTCTGCGGAGCCCGGACTTTCCTCCCCTCCCCGACTTCGGGAGCGGCGACGGTCTGGCTGGCTTCGGACCACCAGTTTACCGGCTTTCTACTTGAGGCTGTAGGCGAGGCTTCAGCCTCGCGGGTACGCTGCTTCGTGCGGGCGGATGTTTGAACAGCTCGTAGGCGCGGGAGGTGGGAGGTCCTTCCGCATTCCGGCCGTTTGGTCCCCTGAACGGGGACACAGCCGGAACGCTCCATGACCTCCCACCTCCCGCGTTGACGCGGTCAGGCGCACCACGGACAGGCGAACACCTGTGCACAGCTGTGCGCGCGCGTAACGGTAGAGCATGTCGGGCAGGGGGCGGCGCGGCGCTTTTGGTTGTGTCCCCGTTCAGGGGACCAAACGACCAAAAGCAGAGGGCCGCACCGTGCCCGGCATGCGATCGGCGCAAAACGATGCCAGGCTTGGACGAAGCGCCGTACCCGCGTGGCTGCAGCCTCGCCTACAACGACGATCCGGCGACGCGCCAGCGCATCGACTCCCCTGCGCGCAGCGGCACCAGTGCATCCGTGCCATAGGAGAACGATGCCGGCACCGTCCACGCCTCGCGCACGAGCGTGATCGTGTCCGCATGCTGCGACAGGCCGTAGAAATCCGCGCCGAAGCGGCTGGCAAAACCCTCCAGCCGATCCAGTGCGCCGGCATCGTCGAACGCTTCCGCGTAAAGCTCGATCGCCGCATGGGCGGAATAGCATCCCGCGCAGCCGCATGCATTTTCCTTGGTGTGCTGCGCGTGCGGCGCCGAGTCGGTGCCGAGGAAGAACCGCGGATGACCGGATGTCGCGGCGGCGACCAGCGCCTGCCGGTGCGCTTCGCGTTTGAGGATTGGCAGGCAGAAGTAGTGCGGCCGGATGCCCCCGACGAAGAGCGCATTGCGCGACCACAGGAGGTGCTGCGGCGTGATCGTGGCGGCCACGTTCGCCGACGCGCCCTCGACGAAGGCTGCCGCTTCGCGCGTGGTGATGTGCTCCAGGACCACCTTGAGGCCGGGAAAGTCGCGGACGACGCGCGGCAGCAGCGTATCGACGAACACCCGCTCCCGGTCGAACATGTCGACGCCGTGGTCGGTGACCTCGCCGTGCAGCGACAGCACGACGCCGTGCCTTTCCATGGCGGCCAGCACCGGATACACGCGGTCGAGCGACGTGACGCCGGAGTCCGAATTGGTCGTGGCGCCGGCCGGATAGTATTTGACGGCGTGCACGAAGCCCGAGGCCTTGGCTGTGGCGATTTCTGCCGGCGGGGTGTTGTCGGTCAGGTACAGCGTCATCAACGGCGCGAAGCGCGTGGCCGCGGGCAGGGCGGCCAGAATGCGTGCCCGGTAGGCCGCGGCTGCCGCCACCGTGGTGACAGGCGGCTTCAGGTTTGGCATGACGATTGCACGTCCGAACACGCGGGCCGTATGCCCGACCACCGCAGCCAGCGCGGGGCCGTCGCGCAGGTGCAGATGCCAGTCATCCGGCCGTTTGAGGGTCAGGGAAGGAGTGGGGCTTGTCATCGGAAGGCCTTGTTTTTCCGGGATTATACGGGGCGGCCGGGCGCTTTCCCGTCGGCCGGGCGCCGGTCGTTCCGGACAACCACGACCATGGCAGCGGAGCGTGGGAGCAAGCTATAATAGGGAATTTAGCGCAGGCCGCACGAGGCCGCATTCCGGGCAGCCGATTGGGCAGCCGATTGGGCAGCACGACTGCCGCGTTTCAACAGGCCGCGCCCCGCACGCGGGACGCAGCGATGCGCACGCACTCAGCAAGGTGAAACAACCGTATGGCCACCAAGACCGCATCCGCAGCAAAGAAAGTCCGGGAACTCACCGACGAGGAGATCTTGAAGGCCCCGGAAAAGGACTACATGAATGAAGCGCAGCTCGCCTTCTTCAGAAAGAAGCTGGTTGAGCTGCGCGACCAGCTGCTGCAGAACGCCGACGATACCGGCGAGCATCTGCGTGAAAACGAGATCACGACCGACCCGTCGGACCGGGCGACGCTGGAGGAGGAGTACACCCTCGAGCTGCGTACGCGCGACCGCGAGCGCAAGCTCCTGAAGAAGATCGAGAAGTCGATCCGGCTGATCGACGACGGTTCGTATGGCTGGTGCGAGGAGACGGGCGAGCCCATCGGCGTTCCCCGCCTGATCGCGCGCCCCACCGCCACGCTGTCGCTCGAAGCGCAGGAGCGGCGCGAGCGCGTGCAGAAGCTGTACGGGGATTGATCGCGTTGTCGCACTTCGGGTTTCGTGCCGTCGCACGAACCTCGCGCACGATCCTGTAGGCAAGGCTTCAGCCTCGCGTTCATGCGAGGCTGAAGCCGCGCCTGCCGACATCGTTGACCAAGGGCGCCTGCCCGCCGGACGCGGGTACAATTTGCGATCTGCCCTGGCTGTTCCCCCATCCACCTTCAGGAGTGCGCCTGCATGTTCACGCTGCCCCCGCTGCCCTACGCCGAAAACGCCCTCGAGCCGGTCATCTCGGCCAACACGATGTCGTTCCACTACGGCAAGCACCACAAGACCTACGTGGACAACCTCAACAATCTCGTCAAGGGCACGGATTTCGAGAGCGCGACCCTCGAGAAGATCATCAACGAGACCGCAGGCAAGGCCGACAAGGCCGCGCTTTTCAACAACGCCGCGCAGATCTGGAACCACACGTTCTACTGGCACAGCATGAAGCCCGCGGGCGGCGGCAAGCCCACCGGCAAGCTCGCGTTGATGATCGACGCGTCGTTCGGCAGCTTCGATGCGTTCCGCAAGGAGCTTGCCACGACCACGGTGTCGCAGTTCGGCTCCGGCTGGGGCTGGCTCGTCCTTGACGGCGCCGCGCTCAAGGTCGTCAAGACGGCCAATGCCGAGGTCCCGTTCACCAAGGGCCAGAAGCCGCTGCTGACGATCGACGTCTGGGAGCATGCGTACTATCTCGACCAGCAGAACAAGCGCGCCGCCTATGTCGATGCTGTAATCGACAACCTGCTCAACTGGGACTTTGCCGCACAGAATCTCGGCTGATCCCGGCCCTGCGTCGCGTGGCAACGGCCGGCATGCCCGGCCGTTGTGCTTTCTGCGCGTTGCGGCCGGTGCGGTGGAACGAATCGCCGCGGTCGTTGCCGCCTTGTCCGCCGCAGGGCTTCGGACCATAATGGTCGACGGCATTCCAACGGCATAACCCGCCGCATCCATGGCCCTGTTCTCCAAGCCGCCCGCCAAGAAACCCGATGCTCCTGCTGCCGCCGCACGGTCGCCGGTGGCTGCGCGTGCGCCCAAGCCGCCAGTGTCGGCGCGCGAAGTGGCGGTGCAGGCACAGGGCCGGCGCGGGCCGGTGGAGCGCCCGCGCGCCGAGCCGGCAGGCGACATCACCGTCACGGGCGCAAGCCTCATCGAGTGGTCGCCCGCGCGCACCGCAATCGAGGTCGCGCAAACCAATCCCGGACTGTGCGGCGTTCTTGAAAATGCCGCGCTGCTCTATGCCAGCGGCCAGGCCAAGCCCGCGCGCGACATGCTCGAAGAGGGCGTGCAGCACGATCACGAGGCGAAGGTGTCGCCGCTGGCCTGGCTCGCGCTCTTCGACCTGATGCAGCGCGGGAACGATCGCGTTGGCTTCGAGCGGGTGGCGATGACCTACGTGATGCAATTCGAGCGCTCGGCGCCGGTGTGGGACGAATCCGGCCCGGCGGCGGCGGCGCCGGTGGCGCCGCCAAAGGTCGCCGGCGGTGGCTATGTCGCCATCGTCGGCAAACTCACCGCGGCGTCGGCGCCGCAGGTCGATACGTTGCGCAAGGCGGCCGCCAAGGGTGTGGCCAATGCACGTCTCGACCTGGCCCAGGTGGCCGGCTTCGACGATGCCGGCGCGCGGCTCCTGGCGGACGCGCTCGCGGAGGTGCGCAAGCGCCGCATGCCGCTGTTGCTGGAGCGGGCCGACAAGGTGCGCAACGCGCTCGACATCCTGATTCGCCGTGGCCGCGACGGCGGCGAGGGCGTATGGCTGCTGTCGCTTGAGCTGCTGCAGTTCCAGTCCGACCAGGAAGCGTTCGAGAACCGGGCCATCGAATACGCGATCGCCTTCGAGCAGTCGCCGCCATCGTGGGATCCGCCGCCGCCCGTCGTGGCCCCGCGCGGCAAGGATGCCGGCGGCGCACCCGCCGCCGAGCCCCCGCCGTCCCCGCCGTCGAACGCGGAGATGCTCGCCTGGTCCGGCGTGTTGACCGGCCAGTCGCCGCAGCTCGTCGGACTCACCGAGTTCGCGCACAAGCATGCGGTGGTTCCAATCGACATGACCGCGGTCGAACGGATCGACTTCGTCTGCGCGGGGGCGCTGTTCAACGCGATCAACCGGATCGAACAGCAAAGGAAGTCGGTGCAGATCGTGGGCGCGACGCCGATCATCCGCGCGCTGCTGTTGCTGATCGGCATTTCACCGCGTCACTTCGTCAAGAAGCCGCAGTAGCGCGCCGGCAGGCGCGACGCAGCCGGGCATGTCCATGGAACCCTATCACGGCACCACCATCCTCTCGGTACGCCGGCACGGCGAGGTCGCGCTGGGCGGCGACGGCCAGGTCACGCTCGGCAACATCATCGTCAAGGCCACGGCGCGCAAGGTGCGCCGGATCCATCACGATCGCGTGCTGGCCGGCTTCGCGGGCGCCACGGCCGACGCGTTCACGCTGTTCGAGCGATTCGAGGCCAAGCTCGAGAAGCATCAGGGCCACCTCGTGCGGTCCGCGGTCGAACTCGCCAAGGACTGGCGCTCCGATCGCGTGTTGCGTCGC
The DNA here is from genome assembly GCA_031410015.1 of Betaproteobacteria bacterium. Classification (GTDB taxonomy): domain Bacteria; phylum Pseudomonadota; class Gammaproteobacteria; order Burkholderiales; family Casimicrobiaceae; genus VBCG01. Next base: position 16,487 of record JANNYI010000271.1, read on the forward strand.
CTTGAAGCGATGCTCGCCGTGGCCGATCTCACCGCATCCCTGATCCTCACCGGCAACGGCGACGTGCTGGAACCGGAGCACGGCATTGTCGCGATCGGATCGGGTGGCGCATTCGCGCAGTCCGCAGCCAGGGCGTTGCTCGGGCATTCGACGCTTTCGGCTGCGGAAATCGTCAAGCAGTCGCTGACGATTGCGGGCGAACTTTGCATCTACACCAACCAGAATCACGTGATCGAAGTGCTTGCGCCGCCGGCGGAATCCGCGGCGTGACGCCGGAACGCCACGATGTCGTGATCGCCGGCGCCGGCCTCGTCGGCCTTGCGCTGGCGCCTGCTCTCGCGCGGACCGGGCTGTCCGTGGCGCTGGTGGACCGCGCGCCGATCGCGATGCCCGACGACCCGCCGTCGACATGGGATGCCCGCGTATACGCGGTGAGCCCGGGCAGCGCGCGCTACCTGCATGCGCTGGGCGCCTGGCAGGGCCTGCCCGCCGACCGGATCACCCCCATCGAGGCGATGCATGTGGTCGGTGACGCCGGCGCCAGCCTCGATTTCTCCGCCTACGAGCTGCACGAACGGGCACTGGCATGGATCGTCGAGGAGCGCGCCTTGCGGGCGGCGCTGCTGCCCCAGGTGCACGCGGCCGGGGTGGCGGTGATCGGTGGGGCGCCGTTCGTCGGATTGTCGTGGGAGGTCGACGAGGCGAAACTGACGCTCGCCAATGCCGATGGGACGCCCCGGGAGCTCCGCGCCCGGCTGGTCGTGGGCGCGGATGGCATCCGGTCGTGGGTGCGGGCGGCCGCCGGGATCGTGGCGGAGCCGAAAAGCTATGGCCAGACCGCCGTCGTGGCCAATTTCGGGTGCACCGGCGCGCATCACGGGGTGGCGCGCCAATGGTTTCGCGACGATGGCGGCATCCTGGCGTGGCTGCCGCTGCCGGGCCGGCGCATCTCCATGGTGTGGTCGGCACCGGACGCGCTGGCGGAAGAACTGATGGGCTTGGCGCCCGACGCGCTCGCCGAACGCGTCGCAGCGGCGGGCGGCGGGTTGCTGGGCGCGCTCGAGCCCATTACCACGCCGGCGCGGTTCCCGCTGGCGCTGCTGCGATTGCCCACCACGGTGGCGCACCGGCTGGCCCTGGTCGGCGATGCCGCCCACGGCATTCATCCGCTGGCCGGGCAGGGGGTGAACCTGGGCTTCGGCGATGTCGAGGCGCTGGCGCAAGTACTCCGGGAGCGCGGGCCCGTGGACGACCCCGGCGCGCCGATCCTGCTCGAGCGGTTCGCGCGGCGGCGCGCGGAGCCGGTGCTGGCGATGCAGGCCGTCACCGATGGCCTCGTCCGGCTCTTCGGCCCCCCCGCGCCGTGGCTGAAGACCGTGCGCAACGCCGGCCTGGCTGCCGTTGATCGGCTGCCGGGAATCAAGCGATTCATGGCGCAACCTGCGCTGCGCTAGACTGTCGAAGTCCGTTACATCCTATTGGCGTGGAGAAATCATGACGTTTGCTATCCCTTTGGCTGCCCGCGTTCGTGCAGCCGGCTTGGCCCTGCTGACGGCGACCGCCCTGGCCGCCGCGTTGCCGGCGGCCGCCCAGGTCGTCGAGAAGGCCGCCCCCCTCACGGCCGAAGCCCAGGCGATCAAGAAGGCCCTCGAGCAGAAATTCCCGGGCGGCGATATCCGCGGCGTGGTCAAGACGCCCTACTTCGGCCTCTACGAGGTGCAGTTCGACGACCGCGTCCTCTACACCGACGTCAAGGCCAAGTACCTGCTGGTCGGGTCCGTCTACGACACCGAATCGAAGACCAACCTGACGGAAGACCGGCAGCGCAAGCTGAACCGCGTCGATGTCAGCAAGCTGCCGCTCGACCTCGCGATCAAGAAGGTGAAGGGCACCGGCGAGCGCACGCTCGTGGTCTTCTCCGACGCCGACTGCCCGTTCTGCGCCAAGCTCGAGCAGGAACTGAAGGCAGTGGACAACGTCACCATCTACACCTACCTGTTCCCCATCGATCAGCTGCACCCCGACGCGGCGCGCAAGTCGCGCGCGATCTGGTGCGCACCCGACCGGCAGAAGGCATGGGACGCATTTTTCGAGAGCGGCACGGTGCCCGACAACAAGGGCGACTGCGGCGATCCGATCGCCCGCACCGCCGAGCTCGGCGCCAGGTTCAAGGTGACGGCCACGCCGACGCTGCTGTTTGCCGACGGCTCGATCGTGCCGGGAGCCATTCCGGCGGCGCGCATCGACACCGAGTTGAAGAGCGCCGAAGCCGAGATGAAGAAAGTCGCGGCCGTCAAGAAGTAGACCCACCCGGTTTAGAATGCGGCCACGGCATTGCGCCGTAGGCCGCGTTTTCTTTTTGGCAAAGGGACCACCATGGCGATTCTCGATTTTCTCAAGAAACAGTTCATCGACATCATCGAGTGGACGGACGACTCGCGCGACACGCTGTCGTATCGCTTCCCCGACGAGGACAAGGAAATCAAGAACGGCGCGCAGCTCATCGTGCGCGAATCGCAGGCAGCGCAGTTCGTCTACCTCGGCGAATTCGGCGATACGTTCGGGCCGGGCAAGCACACGCTCACCACCGACAACATCCCGGTGCTCACCAAGCTGAAGTCCTGGAAGTACGGCTTCAATTCGCCATTCAAGGCCGACGTCTACTACGTCGTCACGCGGCTTTTCACCGGCAACAAGTGGGGCACCGCCAACCCGATCATGATGCGCGACGCCGACTTCGGCATCGTTCGCCTGCGCGCGTTCGGCACCTACGATTTCCGCATCGTCGACGTCAAGAAATTCCTGAAGGAGGTGGCCGGCACCGACGATCACTTCCGCCTCGACGAATTCAACGACACGATGCGCTCCCGTCTGGTCAGCGTGTTCACCGACGCGCTGGCCGGCTCGAAGATCCCGGCACTCGACGTGGCGTCGCGCTACACCGAGCTGGGCGAGGCGCTGCTGCCGCTCATCAACCCGGCGATCAGCGCCAAGTACGGTCTCGAGATGACCACGTTCATCGTCGAGAACGTGTCGGTGCCGCCGGAGGTGGAAGCGGCGATCGACAAGCGTTCCAGCATGGCGGCGGTGGGCAACCTCAACGACTACGTCAAGTTCCAGATGGCGCAGGGGTTGGGACAGCCGGGCGGTGGCGGCGGCATCGGCGGTGCCGGCGCGGAACTCGCGATGGGCATGGCGATGGCGCAGCAGATGATGAACCAGACCGGCGGGCTGATGGCGCAGGGCACGCCGGGCATCCAGGCACCTGCCGCGCCCGCAGCAGCTGCCGCCGCCGCGGCACCGGATCTCATGACGCCGGCGCAGGCGGCACAGTTGCTGGGCGTGGCCGAGTCCGACGTGCTGGCGAGCCTCGAGGCCAACGATCTCAAGGGCCGCAAGATCGGCACGCAGTGGCGGGTCACGCGCGGCGCGATCGATGCCTTCCTGAAAGGATGACGATGGTGTCGACGACACGAGGCGCCCGCCGGCGCGCGCTGCTGGCGCTGGCCATGTGGTCGGGCATCGTGTTGTCGGCCGCACCCGCTTGGGCGCAGGACCCGCGCACCAGCGAGGCCCAGCGGGTGGCCCGCGAGTGGCTGGCGCTGTCGGATGCCGGTGACGCCAAGGCCACCTACGCCGCGGCCTCCGCCAAGTTCAAGGGCGTGCTGTCGGTGGAGCAATGGGAGCAGGCACTGGCCTCGGCCCGCGCGCCGTATGGCGCAGTCAAGGCGCGCGCGCTCATGTCGGCGCAGCCGGCGCTGCAGGCGCCCAACATGCCCGACGGCGTGTACGTCATGCTGGTCTACCGCACCGGTTTTGCCGCGCGCGACGCGTCCGAAACCGTCACGATGGAGCGCGAGGCCGATGGTGTCTGGCGCCTCGTCGGCTACTCGATCCGCTAGCGCATCAACGCGGCTGCCGCGCCGATGAGTGAGACTTCCGCGATCTCCAAGTTCGCCTGCCCGGCCTGCGGCGGCGAGGCGAACTGGAATCCAGCCAAGCAGAAACTCGTGTGCCCGTTCTGCGGCGTGGAATCCCCCGCCAAGCTCGACACGGCTACCGGCAATATCGTCGAACATGATCTCGTCACTGCGATGCGCGGGATCGGCGACGAGGCGCGCGGCTGGAAGGCCGACAAGCGGCAGGTGCGCTGCCAGAGCTGCAACGCGATCTCGGTGTTCGATCCGAAGCGACAGGCCCAGAATTGCGAGTTCTGCGGCTCGGCGCAGCTCGTGCCCTACGAGGAAACCAAGCCGGCCTTCCGGCCGGAGTCGGTGCTGCCGTTCACGGTCAGCGAATCCACGGCGCGCGATCGCATCCGGCAGTGGTACGGCAAGCTGTGGCTGGCGCCCAATGCGTTGAAGCGCCGCGCGCTCACGGATACGGTCAAGGGACTCTACCTGCCGTACTGGACCTTCGACGCGCAGGCCGATGCGCAATGGACGGCCGATGCCGGGCATTACTACTACACGACGGAGTCCTATACGGAAGGCGGGCAGACGCGCACGCGGCAGGTGCAGCATGTGCGCTGGGAGCCTGCCGCGGGATCGTTGTCGCACTTCTTCGACGACGATCTCGTCTGCGCCTCGGTGGGCGTGCATCCGGGCCTGCTGCGCGGCATCGAGCCCTTTCCGACGGCCACACTCAAGCCCTACGACGCCGGCTATGTCGCGGGCTGGGTGGTCGAGCGTTACCAGATCGATCTCGTCGGCGCGGCGCAGAACGCGCGCACGGTGATGGACGGCAAGGTGCAGATGATGTGCGCCCAGCAGGTTCCCGGCGACACCTACCGCAACCTGGTCGTGCACACGAGCTACACGCGGCAGACCTTCAAGCACATCCTGGCGCCCGTGTGGCTCATGTCCTATACCTATGGCGCGCGGTCGTTTCAATGCGTGCAGAACGGCGTCACCGGCGCCATCCAGGGCGAGTATCCGAAGAGCCCGTGGAAGATCGCGTTCCTCGTGCTCGCGATCTTCATCGGGCTGGTGATCGTGCTGTCGGTGGCCGGCGGCGGCCGCTGATCGCCGCACCGGTGGTGCGCGTGACGTCGCCATTCGGTCCTTCGCCGTTCGATCACCCGGCATTCGCGCCGTTCCGGTTGTTTCTTGCAGGCGGCCGTCTCCCCGAACCGCCGCAGCTGAACGCATGGGCCGTGGCGCGCGGGCTGGCCCACGACAACGGCATGCCGCTCGCCTTTGTCGCAGCGCCCCGCACTTCGGCGCTGGCCTTCGAGCAGGCGATCGCGAATCGCGGCGAGATTGGCGTGCGCGCCGACAGCTGGCACGACGCGCTCAATGCGCTGGTGTGGCTCACGCTGCCACGGACCAAGTGCGCGCTCAATGCCTGCCATGTCGCCGCGGCTGCGGCCCCCGCCCGGCACGCCCGCACGCGCGAGCGCGATGCGGCCACGCTGGTCGACGAGTCGGGACTCATCCTTGCGTGCGCCGACGCCGAGCTCGTCGACCTGCTGCGCCGGCGCGCCTGGCAGACGCTGTTCGTCGCGGCGCGCGGGCGAGTGGAGGCTGCCTTCGTGCCGCTGGTGGTCGGCCACGGCATGCTCGACAAGCTGCGCCGTCCCTGGCGCGGCATCACCGCGCATGTGCTCGTCGTGCCGGTGCCGGCGGGCGATCCCGCCGACCCGGCCACGATCGCGGCACTGGACGCCGCGGTGGCGGCGCGCGTCCGTGCCGCTCCTTTCAATCCCTCGTCGTTGATGCCGCTGCCGGTTGCCGGCCTGCCCGGCTGGGACGCCGAGGCGCTGGGCCTGCGGCTCTACGATGATGTTTCGGTGTTCCGCCCGTCCGTGCTAGTGTGATCGCAGGTCGTGTCGCTATCCGGAAGGTGCCCCGCATCGTGAATGCCAGTCGCATCGCCGCCGTCGTGCTTGCGCTCATCGGAGTGGCCATGGCCGCCTATGTCGAGTTCGGCTCGCCGCGCGCCGCCGACGTGGAGCGCTCGTTCGGGTGGTTCGCCTACGAGGCCGGCCCGTGGGTGCTGCTGGGCGTGCTGGCGCTGCTGTCGCCGTTCGCGCGCGCGCTGGCTGCCGTGGCCATCGTCATGCTGGCGGTCGAGGTCTTCGCCTATGCGCGCGTCTTCGTCGCGCCCGATGGCTTCGAGAACGCGATCATCTACTACTACAAGCCGTTCTACGACATGGCCGTGATCGCCGCCGGTGTTCTGGCCGGCTTCCTGCTGGGCAAGTCGCGCTCGCGGCGGCGCTAGGCGCGGTCCCGGCGCGGGTCAGGCGGGACGAAGACCGAGGTCCGCCAGCGCCTGCGGCAGGTCGCGCGGATGATGCACGGTGGCATCGGCCCCCGCCAGTTCCTCGCGCGTGCCGTAGCCCCACAACACGCCGATGCTGCGCGCGCCGTTCATGCGCGCGGCGCGCAGGTCGTGCGAGCGGTCGCCGATCATGATCGCGTGCTCCGGGTCGAGGCTCTCCGTGGCGACGAGGTGCGCCAGCAGCTTCACCTTGTCGTCGAAGCGGCCGGCCAGGTCGGCTCCATACACGCCCGCCAGCTGGCCGTGGAAGCCGAATAGCGTGACGATGCGCCGCGCGAAGACTTCCGGCTTCGACGTGCACAGGTACATCGGCGTCGCGCTGCCGGCCATCTGCGCCATGGCCTCGGGGATGCCGTCGTAGACGATGTTCTCGCGCCAGCCGATGTCGCCGAAGCGCTCGCGATAGAAGCCGATCGCCTGCTCGACCGCGTCGGCATCCTCGGTGTCGAGCAGCCAGCGGAAGGACTCGCGCAGCGGCGGCCCGACGCAACGCCGCAGCGCGGCATCGTCGGGGACCGGCGCGCCCATCCGGTCGAGCGCGAACAGGATCGAGCGGGAAATGCCGGGATAGTTGTCGGTGAGCGTACCGTCGAGGTCGAGCAGCCAGGCCGAGGCGGGCATGGTCATCGCGAACCTGCCGGGGGCAGCAACCGCACCCGATAGTCCACCAGCGCGCCTTCGCGCCCCGCTTCCCAATGGACGCAGTAGCGGCGCGCGAGCGGCGCCGCGAACACGCCGGCCTCCGCGCCGGTTTCCTCGCGCGAGATGGTGCTGATGATCGCGCTGCCTTCGCGGTAGCGGATGTCGAAGTAGACCGGCATCTTCGCCTCGAAGCGGTAATCGATCCGCGCGCCGGTTGCCAGCATCATGCACTCCTCGTGGATTTCATACGGGGCAATGGCGAATTCGGCCACGGTCTTGTTGTCGCCGGAGATCATGGTATCGCTCGCGCAGGCAGCAAGCGGCAAGGCGAGCCACGCCGTCATGCCGCGGATGTTCATCCGCGCCGCTTGCGCAGCACGCGCCAGTCCTCGGCCAGCATCGCGAAGCGCAGGTGATCGCGCCAGCGCCCGCCGATCTTCACGTAGCGGCGCGAAAATCCCTCCTGCGTGAACCCGGTGCGCTCGGCCAGCGCCACCGAACGCACGTTGGCCGGCTGGATGTTCACCTCGACCCGATGCAGCTTCAGCTGGCGGAACGCGACGTCGAGCGCCAGCGCCATGCCTTCCCGCATGAAGCCGTGGCCGATGTACGGCGCGAAGCCGTAGTAGCCGAGATAGGTGCTGCAGAACGCGCCGCGGACGATCTCGGAGAAATTGAACACCCCCGCGATCGCATCGTCGCCGCGTGTCAGCATGAGCAAGCTGGCATGGGTGGGCGGGTTCGCGCCGCTGGTGAATCGGTCCACGAACGCCACGAAGCGCTCGCGCGTGGCCGGCGCGCTGGTCCAGCCCCCGTGCTCACGCCGGCTGCGCAACGACGCGGCGACAAAGGCCGCCGCATCGCCGCGCCGGGGCGGGCGCAGGTAGACGCGGGGTCCGGTGATCGTCGGGGCGGGCGGGCGTGTGGGCATAATGCGAAGTTTACTTGACGACGCGGAGGCGCTTGCAATGGCGGCATGGGTGGAAGGACGGGTGACCGGCAGGCGGCAATGGACGCGCAACCTCATTTCGCTGCAGGTGAGCGCGCCGGAGGTCACCTTCGTGGCCGGGCAATTCGGCCGCCTTGCCTTGCCGGCGCCGGCGGGGCACAACGAACCGATGATCGGCCGGCCGTATTCATTCGTGAATCCGCCGCTCGTGCAGCCGCACGAGTTCTACTTCATCGTCGTGCCCGAGGGGCCGCTGACGCCGCGGCTGGCCGCGCTGGCCGCCGGCGATGCCATCTGGATGGCGCCGCGCGCCAGCGGCTTCTTCTCCATCGGCGAGCTGCCCGAAGCGGAAGCGCTGTGGTGCCTGTCCACGGGCACGGGCATCGGGCCGTTCCTGTCGATGCTGCGCACCGACGAGGCGTGGACGCGCTTCCCGCGCATCGTGCTGGTCCATGGGGTGCGGCATGCCGAGGAGTTGAGTTTCCAGGATGAGATTGCGGGGATCGCGCAGGCGCACCCCGGCGCGTTCACCTACGTGCCGATGGTCAGCCGCGAAACGCATCCGGGAGCCATGGCCGGCAGGATTCCGGCGGCCATCGCGGACGGACGGCTGGAGGCGCGCGCTGGGTTGGCGCTGTCGCCGGAGAATTCGCATGCGATGCTGTGCGGCAATCCGGGGATGGTGGACGACGTGCAGGCGGTGCTGGCGACGCGGGGGATGCGCAGGCACCGGCGACGCGAACCAGGCCATGTCACCGTGGAGACGTACTGGTAGTCAATCTGCCAGTGTTCTTGTCACCACCTCGGTCACGTCCGGGGACAGGCCGGGCGCCGCGGCGATTCGTTGCAGCGCGGCCTGCATCAGCCCGCGACGCGGCTCCGCGAAGCGCTTCCACAGGTTGAACGCGCCGGCGATCGTTGCGGCGACCTGCGGATTGGTGCCGTCGAGTGCCAGCACCTGGTCCGCGGCGAAGGCGTAGCCGCTGCCATCGGCGGCATTGAACTGCTCGAAGTTGCGCAGCGCGAACGCGCCAACGAGAGCGCGCACCCGGTTGGGATTGCGGGCATTGAAGCGCGGGTGTGCCAGCAGATGGCGGATGCGCTCCAGCGTGTCCCGGCGCCACGCCAGCGCCTCCAGCGAGAACCATTTGTCGAGCACCAGCGGCTCGTCGCGCCACTTTTCCTCGAAGCGCGCAAACATCTGCTCGCGCACGGCGGATGCGGAGTCGCGCACGGCACTCAACGCACCCATCGTGTCCGTCATGTTGTCGGCCGCGTCGTAGTGCGCCGCCGCCAGGGCACGCGATGCGTCGTCATCGATGGCGCCCAGATAATGGAGGCAGGTGTTGGCGAGCATCCGCGCGCCGGTCTGGTCGGGCGTGGGCGCGTAGGACGCCCGCACCCGGCGGGACTCGAACCGGTGCGTGAACGCTTCGCGCAGCTGCAGTGCCAGTTCGCGCTGCAGCCACCGGTACGCGGCGACGACGGCGTCGACGTCGATCGCGTCGTCGAGCGCCGCCATATAGGCCGGATCCGGCAGCCTCAACGCCTGGGCCAGCAACGCGGGATCGCCGGTGTGGTCGGCGAGCAGCATGCGCATCATGGCGAGCGCCGCGGCCGGCATCTGCAGCGCTCGTCCCGCGCGGTGCTCCGCAGCCAGCCCGCGTATCGCGGCCGCAAGCGTGCTCTGCGCGGCAATCCAGCGGTTGACCGGGTCGCTGTCGTGCGCGGCCAGAAACGCGAGTTGCTCGGCGGGGTAGTCGAAATTGACGATCACTGGCGCCGAGAAACCGCGCAACAGCGAGGGTACCGGCCGCGCCTCGATACCGGCAAACGTGAACGACTGCCGTGCCTCGAGCAGGTCGAGCACGCGCGTGGTGCCGACGGGCGCGGCTTCGCCGGCCAGGCGCAGCGGAATGTCGCGGCCCGCGGCGTCGAGCAGGCCCACCGCAAACGGGATGTGGAACGGTTCCTTCGCGGGCTGCCCCGGCGTGGGTGGCGTGTGCTGCGACAGGATCAGCGTATAGGTCTGCGCGCCGGCGTTCCAGGACTCGCGCACGTCCACCACCGGCGTGCCGGCCTGGCTGTACCAGCGCTTGAAACGCGTGAGGTCGATACCGGAGGCATCCTCCATGGCGGCGACGAAGTCGTCGCAGGTGACGGCAGCGCCGTCGTGGCGCTCGAAGTAGAGATCCATGCCGCGGCGAAAGCGCTCGCGCCCCAGCAGCGTGTGCTGCATGCGGATGACCTCGGCGCCCTTTTCGTAGACGGTGGACGTGTAGAAGTTGTTGATCTCGAGATACTCGTCCGGCCGCACGTTGTGGGCCATCGGACCGGCATCCTCGGGGAACTGGTCCCGGCGCAGGTATTCGATCGCGCCGATGCGCTCCACGGCGCGGGAATTGAGATCGCTCGAGAATTCCTGGTCGCGGAAGACGGTGAGCCCTTCCTTCAGCGACAGCTGGAACCAGTCGCGGCAGGTGACGCGGTTGCCGGTCCAGTTGTGGAAGTATTCGTGCCCGACCACGCTTTCGATCGCCGCATAGTCGCTGTCGGTGGCGGTGGACGGATTGGCCAGCACCAGCCGGCTGTTGAAGATATTGAGGCCCTTGTTCTCCATCGCGCCCATGTTGAAATCGTCGGCGCAGAAGATCATGAAGGCGTCGAGGTCGTATTCCCGGCCGAAGCGCTCCTCGTCCCACCGCATCGCCCGTTGCAACGACTCCATCGCGTGCCGGCAGCGCGGCAGGTTGGCGGGCGTGGAGTAGATCTTCAGCATCACGGTGCGGCCGGACGCCGTGGTGAACCGGTCTTCCAGCGCCGCGAGCTTGCCCGCCACGAGTGCGAAGAGGTACGACGGCTTCGGAAACGGGTCGTCCCACTTGGCGTAGTGCCGGCCGGCATCGAGCGCGCCCTGCGCGACCAGGTTACCGTTGGACAGCAACACCGGATACGCCGCCTGGTCGGCGCGAATGGTCACCGTGTAGCGGGCGAGCACATCGGGCCGGTCGGGGAAGTAGGTGATGCGGCGAAATCCCTCGGGCTCGCACTGCGTGCAGAAAAAACCCGACGAAACGAACAGGCCCTCGAGTGCGACATTGCGCAACGGCGCGATGCGCGAGCGCACCGTCAGGCGCCCCTGCGCCGGGATCGCGAGGACCGTCAGCGAGCCTGCACCGAACTGCAGTTGCGCCGGCGGCAATGCCGTCCCGTCGAGCTCGACGCGCACATCGTCCTGCTGCTCGCCGTCGAGCACCAGCGGCGCTTGACGGTCCGCGGCATGCGCCTGCGGATTGCGGCGGAAGGCGAGATGCGCGGTGACCGTCGTGGCTTCCGGATCGAGGTCGAACTCGAGCTCCAGCGTATCGACGAGGAAGACGGGCGGCCGATAGTCGAGACGGCGCTTGACCGGAGAGGCATTGTCGCGAGGCGGCATGGTCGCCGGACCAGGGCCGGATGGCCCTCGTCCATCCGGCTTATTTAACTTCGATCAGCTCGACGTCGAATATCAACATTGCATTGGGCGGGATCACGCCACCCGCGCCGCGCTCGCCGTAGCCATAGGACGGCGGGATGATCAGCGTGCGCTGGCCGCCTTCCTTCATGCCCACCACGCCTTCGTCCCAGCCCTTGATGACCTTGCCGCCACCGAGAAAGAATCCGAACGGCACCTGGCGATCGCGGGAGCTGTCGAACTTGGCACCCTTGCTGTCGGGCTTGGAGGGGTCATATAGCCACCCGGTGTAGTGCACGATCACGGGCTTGCCGGACACGGCTTCCTTACCAACACCTTGTTTTACATCGATTTTCTTCAATTCCTTGGGCATGGCATCCAACTTGCTTATTCCTTGCGTAGATGAAGGTGCGGGTGTGGTCTGGGCGGCAGCCGTTCCGGCAACGACCGTAACGAAGGCCGCCAAGGCAACGGCGGAAAAAAACCTGACGTGCGGGCGGAACGCAACAGTCCGGCCCGACAGTGCAACAGATGGTGTGCGCGTATTCATGGATTTCCTGTGTGGAGGTGGGGCGCTGTAATCAACAACAAAAGGACCCCCTTGAACATGATCAACCATTCGATTTTAGCCGACCGGCACCTCGTTTTTGCATGGTCGAATGTTTTGCGCTATAAATGAAGGTCCCCCTGCATGCAGCGAAATCCGCGCGCCACTCGCGCAGCGGGTGCCGGCGCGGCCAATCGGCCCGACCTGCGTTGCGGGATTGACAGCGAGGTTCGATGTTCGGTTTCCTCACCCCCGGCACCAAGGACGCAGCCGATCCGCTGGTGTCGGCCAAGTCCGTCTCGGCCTGGCTGCGCCAGCTGCCGGCGCAGGACGTCATCGGCCGCCAGCAGCACGTGATGCGCGCCTTCGACGGCATGCGCCAGTCGCGCAAGCCGGTCGATCTGGCGCGGGTTCAGGCCATCGAGTTCCTCGACGCCGCGCTGGGTGCAGACCGCCGGCAGCTGATCAAGCAATACGTGGAGAACCACGACAGCGCGCCCAAGCTCGCCGAGCGTATCTGGCAGGCCATCTACGACCTGTCGCAGGGCTTCATCTACGCGTATCAGACGGCGCTCGAAGAGGCGTTGCGGCAAAGCGGCAACGCGCGCTGGAAGCCGATGGCCCCGCTGCTCTTCGCGCGGCTCGTGCACTACTTCGGCACCGACGCCAAGCTGCGGGTGTTTCGCTATGAGCGCTGGATACCGGGCAAGTGGATGGAGCTGCATCGCGTCTACATGCGCGCATCCGAGCTGGGTGTCGACCGTGCGCCCGTGGTCATGCCCAGCGCCGGTCCCAACGCCACGCCCTGGACCATCGAGCAGGAGTACCTGTACGTCCTGCTGATCCACCAGCTCAATACCGGCAACATGTCGCCGCCGCAACTCGACTGGGCCATGTCGCAGCTCCGCGCGTGGAGCCGCCGCCTGCAGATGGACAGCGTGCCGCGGTCGCCCGAGGGATTCTTCGTCGACATCGCCGGCAGGACGGGTCTTGCGCGGCGCACCGGCAACGACTCGGGGTCCATGCTGCGCTACCTCGACACGACACCGCTCGCCGACCAGCTCGAGCGCGCCACCGCCGCGCTGCGGCAGGCCGAAACCACCGATCAGGGGCCGGCGGGCCCCATCAACCAGTTGCGCATCGCCATCCTGGAAAAGGTCAGTCCGTCGGTCTCGCCCAATCTCAATGCCGAATTGCGGCGCGACCCGCGCATTGCATGCGCCGTCGCCGCCAAGGTTCGCATCGGGCTTTCGCGCATCTCGCACGAGCTGATGCAAAAGGATGGCGACGGCGTGGCCGAACCGGTCGCCGGCGCCGAGCAGATCGAGGTCTATGCGGTGGCCGACGCCTCGCGCATGAAACGTCGCGTGCCCGACGAGCACGATTCGCTCGCCGCCAGCCTGTCGTCGTTCTCGGACCCGATGTGGCAGGTCAAGGATCGCAGCATTGCCGGCCTGCGCATTGCCGCGTCGGGCGGCATCGGCCAGGCGCTGTCGCTGGGCGCACTCGTCGCCGTGCGCCAATCCGATCTCACCGATTGGGTGCTGGGCGTCGTGCGCCGGATGAACAAGGTCAACAACGACGAGGTCGAGGCCGGCATGTCGATCATCGCCGATCGCATGGTGCCGGTTACGCTGCATGCGGTGCGCCAGCCCAAGGACGACATGGGCTTCGTGGTCGACGGCATCGATGTGTCCACCATCGGCGCGCGTTTTCACGGACTGTACCTGCCGCCGCCCTCGCGTCCCGACAAGCCGCTGGCAGTGAAGACGCTGATCGTGCCTACGCAGGAATATTCCGAAGGCCGCAACGTCATCCTCACCACCGGGCGCTCGGTCTACACGGTCGCCCTACGGCAACTGGTCGAGCAGCGCGCCGATTGGAGCTGGGCCACCATCCAGATCGTCGAGAAGAAAAGCCGCGTTTAAAAAAGGGGTCAGGGTCGGTTTAAAAAAGGGGTCAGGGTCGGTTTAAAAAAGGGGTCAGGGTCGAATTAGTCGCACCTAAGCATCACG
>JANNYI010000272.1:0-22249 GCA_031410015.1 Betaproteobacteria bacterium
ATCATGAAAGCCTGCATCACCGGCGTGAACGCAGTGTCGGGGGTCGGGGGCGTGTCGATTAGCACCATCCGCTCGATGCGCGCCGGCTTGCGCTCGGCCAATGCAGTGGCAACCTCTCCGCCCATCGAATGCGCGACCACCGTCACGCGGTCGACCCCGAGCTGGTCCAGCACCGACGCCACGAGGGCCGCCTGCCGCGCGGTAGCGTAGCCATCGCGCGGCGCCGCGGTGCCGCCGTGGCCGATGAGGTCGATGCGGATCACGCGATGGTCCACCGCCAGCGCCGGCGCGATCGCGTTCCACCAATCCAGCGACGCGCCGAACCCGTGGATGAACACGATGGGCGGGCCCGTGCCCTCGACCATGACGTTGGCGGGCGCCATCGCCGTCTGCATCAGATGCCCGCCGGTGCGCGCCGCCGCGGCGCGCGTCTGCGCATCCACCCACAGCGCATTGCCGATCGTGGCCACGATGCCCAATGCAATCGCCACGGCCACCCGCTTCATCGCGGCCCCATCGTTGTTCGACATCAGGTTCTCGCCATCACGAAATGTTGAATCCAAGCCCCAGATGCGCGAGACGCTCGATATCGGCGGCCGCGAATCCCCAATCGGCCAGCGCGGCCCGGCCGCCTTCGCCGCGCGCGGGCGGCGCGCCGCGCACCGCGCCCGGCGTGCGCGAAAAGCGCGGCGCGGGCGCCGGTTGCGTGACGCCGCCGACCTCGACATGAGCCTGTCGCGCCGCGGCCTGTGCATGCTGCGCCGCTTCGCCGAACTTCAGCACGGGCGACACGCAGGCATCCGTCCCGTCGAACACTTCGCACCACTCGTCTCGCGTCCTTGTCGCCAGCACGGCCGCAAAGCGCGCGCGCAGCGTGGGCCATCCGGCCCGATCGGCTTGCGCCGGCAGCGCCTCGCCGGCGAGGCCCAGGCCCCGCAGCAGCGCGGCATAGAACCTGGGCTCGATCGCGCCGACCGCAACGTACATGCCGTCGCGGGTGGCATAGGTGTCGTACCACGGCGCGCCGGAATCGAGAATGTTGTCGCCACGCACGTCGCTCCAGCGGCCGGCTGCCTGCATGCCCCAGAACATCGATGTGAGGAGTGAGGCGCCCTCCACCATCGCGGCGTCCACCACCTGTCCCCGGCCCGACTGCCGCGCCTCCAGCAGCGCGCAGACGATGCCGAAGCCCAGCAGCATGCCGCCGCCGCCGAAGTCGCCGACGAGATTGAGCGGCGGCACCGGCGCATCGCCCTTGCGTCCCATCGCGTGCAGCGCGCCCGACAGCGCGATGTAGTTGATGTCATGCCCGGCGCGCGCGGCCAGCGGGCCGTCCTGGCCCCACCCGGTCATGCGGCCGTAGACAAGCCGCGGATTGCGCGCAAGCAGCACCTCGGGACCCAGCCCCAGCCGCTCCATCACGCCGGGGCGGAAGCCCTCGATGATCGCATCGGCCTTCGCGGCAAGTTCGAGCGCGGCATTCACGCCATCGGGACGCTTGAGATCGATGGTGACCGAGCGGCGCCCGCGCGCCATCACGTCGTACCAGCGTTCGGCGCCGATTCCAAGTCCCGGATCGTCGGGCCGGTCGACGAGCAGCACGTCGGCCCCCATGTCGGCCAGCAGCATGCCGCAGAACGGCCCGGGTCCGATCGCCTCGAACTCGAGCACGTGCAAGCCGGTGAGTGGTCCCATGACTGCCATGTTAACGCGTGCGATGCAGCGTCGCGCGCTGATAGACTCCGGATCCAGGCCGACATCGCGCGGGTGCTGGCCCAGCCGGATGTCCGCGACAAGCTCGCGACGTTCGGCGCCGAGCCCGTCGGCAATGCGCCTGCGGAGTTTGCCTCGATGATCAAGGTGGAGACGGCGAGATGGAGCAGGATCGTCAAGGACGCGGACATCAAGGTCGAATGAGCACGCCCGCGCAAATGCTGGACGTATTCGAGGTGCGGATATGAGTTTGCCCGCTGCGGGGGACCGCGAACTCTTCATCGACTATCTCAACGGCCCGGACGTCGCCGCGCTGAACCTCTCCAACGACGAGATCCTTGACGCCGTCGAGGCCGGGCTTGCCGCGCAAGGCAACGGGCAGACGGTGATCGAGCCGCGGATGCACCTGATGCCGGGCGCGCAGTTCCGCGGTCACTTCAACGTCCTGCGTGGCTATGTCGCGCCACTGGCGCTGGCCGGGGTCAAGATCGTCAGCGACTATGTCGACAATTATCAGCGCGGCCTGCCTTCCGAGATGGGCCTGCTGAACCTCTTCGACCCGGCCACCGGCCGCCCGCTGGCGATCATCGACGCGGCGGGGCTCACCGACATGCGCACCGGCGCGGTGACGGCGCTGGGCGCCAAGCATCTGGCACGCAAGTCGAGCCGCATTCTCGGCCACATCGGGGCCCGCGGCACGTCTTATTGGAACATACGTTTGCTTGATCATCTGTTCGATTTCGACGAGATCCGCGTGCACTCGCGTCGACCGGAGAGCCGCGAAGGCTTCGCCGCGCGACTCGCCGGCGAACTGGGCAAGCCCGTGGTCGCCACGGCCGATTGGGCGTCCACGGTCGTCGGTGCGGATATCGTCGTCGAGGCCTCGCGCCTCGAGCAGCCGCAGCCGCTCCTCAAGACCGCATGGATCAAGCCGGGTGCATTCGTCGTGCCCTACGGGACCATGAGCGCCATCGAATTGTCGCTGACCGACATCATGAGCAAGCTCGTGGTCGACGATTGGGGACAGTGCAAGGCCGGGATGTTCGGCAGCCTGCGCGCGCATGTCGATGCCGGCAAGCTTTCCGAACACACGCTGCACGCCGAACTTGGCCAGATCGTGGCGGGCCACAGGCCGGGGCGCGAGCGCGACGACGAAACGATCTTGCTGTGGCATCGCGGCCTTTCGCTGTCGGACATCGCGCTGGGCGCGGCCATGCTGGCCAAAGCTGCGGGCATGGGTTTGGGGCAGCGACTGCGCTACGCCTAGATGGGCACGCCGATCCGGGGCGATTCGCGATGATAGCCAACGCCAGGATGTACTCGGTCAACGCGGCCACCGCCGCGGCGTGGCGCACCCTGCTCGAATGGGTGCTGAAGCGCGCCGGCGTTGCCGGCGAGGTGATCGATTATCCCGCCCCGCTGCCGCTGCCGCTGCTGTGGGAGCGCGGCGATCTCGGCGGCGTGTTCATGTGCGGTTTTCCCTTCTCGCGTGCCATTCCCCGTCCGGTGGTGCTTGCGGCGCCAGTGCCCACCGGGTCCGGGTTCCGCAACCGGCCCGTCTACTGGACCGATTTCATCGTCCGCGCGGATGCGCCGTTCCATCGCCTCGAGGATACGTTCGGCCATCGCCTCGCGTTCACCACGCCGGACTCCCAGTCCGGCTATCAGGCGCCCCGGCGCTACCTCGCGGCCCTGACTGCCGGCAAGCCGCTCTACGCCGCCACAGTGGGACCGCTCGTGACCCCGCGCCGGGTCATCGAGGCCATTCTTGCCGGCGAGGCCGACGTCGGTCCGCTCGACAGCTACGTGCACGCGCTGTTGCGGGTCAGCGAACCGGACACGGCCGCGCAACTGCGGGTGCTGGCGGCCACATCGCCGATGCCCATCCCGCCGCTGGTCGCGTCGTTGTCCGCTCCGGCAGCCGATGTCGCGCGGCTGCGCAGTGCCTTCGCTGACGTTGCCGAATCCACCGAGCTTGCCGCGGTCCGTGACACCCTGGCGCTGCGACGTTTCGCGAAGGTCCCGGCCACCGATTACGACCTTTTGCAGGCGCAAGCGGCCTTGGCGGATGCCGCCGGCTATCACCAACTGGGCTGACACCTGAACAGGTCGCCGTCGCCAATTGACACCACTGCGGTCTCGGGCAAGAATCAACCTCCACTTGCGCGCCCTCACGGCGTCGCCACCCGCCAGGAGTTTCCATGCAACGCCGTCAATGCATTCGCTTGTTCGCAACCGCGCTTACCGCGCTGCTGCTCGCTTCCACCCAGGCCTTCGGGCAGGTTCGCGTGGGGTCGAAAAACTTCACCGAGCAATTCGTCGTCGCCGAAATCTATGCGCAGGCGCTCGAGGCCGCCGGCATCAAGGTGGAGCGCAAGCTCAATCTGGGCGGCACGCTGATCGCGCACAAGGCACTGGAGGAAAAGCAGATCGACCTCTATCCCGAATACACGGGAACGATGCTGCTGGCGGTGCTCAAGTCCCCCATCATGACCGACCAGAAGGCCGTCTATGACAAGGTCAAGGCGGAGTACGCGACGAAAGGCTTTGTCGTCCTGAACGAAGCACCGCTCAACAATACGTACAACATGGTGGTGCGCCCCGAAACCGCGGCGCAGTACAAGCTCGAGACACTGTCCGACCTGGCGCGCGTGTCCAAGGACCTGAAACTCGGCGCGGGCCCCGAATTCCGCGATCGCGCCGACGGCCTGCCCGGACTCAAAGCCAAGTACGGCATCGAGTTCAAGGACGACCTGCAGATGGCCATCGGCCTGCGGTACCAGGCCATCGCGAACAAGCAGGTCGATATCGTCAATGGCTACGCCACCGATGGCATGATCGCATCGCTCAAGCTGAAGCGCCTGAAGGACGACAAGAACCTCTGGCCTCCCTACTATCTCGCGCCGGTCGTGCGCAAGGACGCGCTCGATGCCAATCCGAAGATTGCCGAGGTGCTGAACAACGTCAGCGCCATGCTCAATGAAACGAACATGGCCGAGATGAACTACAAGGTCGACGCCGACAAGGAAGAGCCGAAGGATGTTGCGCGTGCGTTCCTGAAAGCCAAGGGCGTCGTCCGCTGACGTTGCGTCCACGCTCGCGCGACCCGCAGCGAACCATGGCATGACGGGCCCCGCGATCACCCTCACCGGCGCCGATCTCACGATCGCGGCGGTTGTCGCGGTGGCGCGATCCTCGCGGCCGGTCGCGCTGTCCGCTGCCGCGCGGACGCGCGTGGTTGCCGCGCGCGCCGTGGTCGAGCGCATTGCGCAGACCGGCGCGCCGGTATACGGACTCACCACGGCACTGGGCGCCAATACGGGTCGCGCCGTGGCGCCCGCCGAACGATCCGCGTATCAGCAGCGCGCGGTGGAGGCCCGCGCCGTCGGCGTCGGTCCCTGTTTGCCCACGGACGTGGTGCGAGCGACGATGCTGGCGCGTGCATCCGGCATGGCGGTTGGCGGCTCGGGTGTCTCGCCCGAGGTCCTCGACCTGCTGCTCGACATGCTCAACGCGGGCGTGCATCCGCAGGTGCCCGGCAAGGGCTCGATCGGCGTCGCCGACCTCGCGCCGTTGTCGCACCTTGCGTTGCCGATGCTGGGACAGGGTTGCGCGGAATACCAGGGCGTCACGTCCACGGGCGCCGACGCGTTGTCGCGCGCGGGACTCGCACCGGTCACGCTGACCGGCAAGGACGGCCTGGCGCTCATCAGCGCCAACGCAGCGACAATCGGCCACGCCGCACTCGTGCTCCACGACGCCAGCGCCGCGCTCGACGCACTGAACATCGCGGCAGCGTTGTCGCTGGAGGGATTTCGCGCCAATCTCGGCCCCCTCGATGCCCGCGTGCAGGCGGCGCGTCCGGCGCGTGGTCAACAAGCCATCGCCGCGCGGCTCTGCGCGCTGCTGGCCGGCAGCATGCTGTGGCAGCCCGGCGCCGCGCGGCGCGTGCAGGATCCGGTGTCGTTGCGTTGCGTCACGCAGGTGCACGGCGCGGCGCTGGCGGCGTTATGGCAGGCACGCGACGACGTCGCGATGGAGTTGAACAGCGCAGCGGAGAGTCCGCTGGTGCTGGCGGCCACCGGCGAGATGATTTCAAATGGCAACTTCCACATCCCCGGCCTCGCCATCGCCTTCGACACACTGGGCATCGCACTGGCGCATGCCGCGATGCTGTGCGTCCAACGGTGTCAGCGGTTCTATTCGCCCGCGCTGTCGGGGTTGCCGTTGCAGCTCACGCGGCACGGTCCCGAGCATTCGGGCTTTGCCACGATCCAGAAGACACTCACGTCGCTGTACAACGAAGTCCGCCACCTCGCCAATCCGGCATCGATGGATTGCCTGCCCGTCTCCGAAGCGGTCGAGGACCACGCCCCGATGGCCGCCTACGTGGTGGCCAAGACCGCCGCCATGCTGCCCGCCCTCCACTATCTCGCGGCAATCGAATTGCTGACGGCGGCGCAGGCGATCGACCTGCGGCCCGTCGAACCGGCCACGCTCGGACGCGGCGCCGCCATCGCCTATGCCGCGGTGCGCCGACAGGTCGCCATGCTCGATGGCGATCGCCCGCTGGGTCCGGATGTCGAGACGGTGGCTGCACTGCTTGCCGACGACCGCATCGGCGTGGCCGACCTCCTGGCCGTCACGCCGTGAAGTGGCTGCTGAACAACTGGGATCAGGTGCTGGTCGCGCTCGGCCAGCACATCGTGATCGCCTTCACGTCGCTCGCCATCGCCTTCGTGCTGTCGCTGTTCATCGGGGTCTGGGCCGCGCGCAGCGAACGCGTCTATCGCTGGGCCATCGGTTTGAGCGGACTGCTGTACACCGTGCCCACGCTCGCCTTTCTGGCCATGCTGATTCCAATCGTCGGACTTGGCCGCACCAACGCCATCATCTGCATGGTGTCCTTCTCGCTGATGATCCTCATCCGCAACGTCGCCATCGGCATTCGCGAGGTGCCGGAGGAAATCACCGACGCCGCGCGCGGCATGGGCATGAACGCCGCGGAGATCCTGGCCCGCATCGAAGTGCCGCTGGCGCTGCCCGTGATCGTGGCCGGACTGCGCATCGCCACGGTGACGGTGATCAGCGTGGCCGTGGTCGCCGCGTACGTGAACGCTGGCGGCCTCGGCACGCTGATCTTCAACGGCATCAGCAACGACCACGCCGCCAAGATCTGGGTCGGCGCCCTGACCGCCTGCGCGCTGTCCGTGGTGGCCGACTTGAGCCTGGCGCGACTGGAAGGCTGGCTGCGCCACCGCGCTGCCTGACCCGCCACGATGCTGCTCCTCGAAGCCTGGCAGTTCATCGTCGAACATCCGGCGCGTTTCCGCGACGCATTGGTGACGCACATCGCGTTGTCCGCCGTTGCGCTTGCCTGTGCGATTGCCATCGCCGTCCCCATCGGCGTGTGGCTGTCAGGCCACCGGCGTGCGGCGCTGGTTGCAATCACCACCGCCAACATCGGACGCACGTTGCCGTCCCTCGCGATTCTCGCGCTGGTGATGCCCGTGCTGGGAACGGGCTTCCTCCCGTCGGCATTTGCGCTGACGCTGCTGGCGTTGCCGCCGATCCTGCTCAACACGTACACCGCAGTCAGGCAGGTGGACCCCGACATCGTGGACGCGGCGAAGGGCATGGGGATGGAGCGGCGACAGATCATCGCCAGGGTCGAGATTCCGCTTGCCGTTCCGGTGATCTTTGCCGGCATCCGCACGGCTGCCGTGCAGGTGGTATCGGGCGCCGTGCTTGCCGCCTACATCGGCGGCGGCGGACTCGGCGATTTCATCACGGCCGGCATTGCGATGATGGCCATGCCGCAGCTGCTCGTGGGTGCCATTCCGGCGACGCTGCTTTCGCTGGGCACCGACCGGTTGTTCGGGCGGATCCAGCAGGTGCTGACGCCAAGAGGATTGAAGGCCGCATGATCGAGATCCGGGACCTGCTCAAGAACTTCGCCGGCGCGACCCACCCGGCCGTCGATCGCCTTTCGTTGACTGTCGCCGAGGGCGAGGTCTGCGTGCTGATCGGCCCATCGGGGTGCGGCAAGACCACGACGATGCGCATCATCAATCGCATGATCGAGCCCGACGGCGGCAGCGTGCTGGTGGGCGGCCGCGACGTGATGGCGATCGACCCGGTCGAATTGCGCCGAAGCATCGGCTATGTCATCCAGCAGGTGGGCCTGTTTCCGCATTGGTCCATCGCCGACAACGTCGCCACCGTGCCGCGCCTCCTCGGATGGACCCCTGCCCGCATTGCCACGCGCGTGGACGAACTGCTGTCGCTCGTCGGCATGGAGCCCGCGCTGTACCGCGACCGCTTTCCGCGCGCGTTGTCCGGCGGGCAGAAACAGCGCGTGGGCGTTGCGCGCGCCCTGGCGGCCGACCCGCCGGTCATGCTGATGGACGAACCATTCGGCGCCATCGACCCGATCACGCGGGCCCGCCTGCAGGACGAATTCCTGCGCATACTTCGCGGGCTCAAGAAGACCATCGTTTTCGTCACGCACGATATCGACGAGGCGATCAAGATGGGCGATCGGATTGCGATCCTGCGCGACGGTCGACTGGTCCAGTTCGATACGCCCGAAGCCATTCTGTCGGCGCCTGCCGATGCCTTTGTCGAGCAATTCGTCGGCGCGGACCGGGCGTTGAAGCGTCTCGCCCGCATGTCCACCCGAGCGGCCATGACCGCCCTGGCCGGCCCGGTCCCGGCCCAGTCGATTGCGGCGGAGGCCACACTGCGCGACGCGCTGGCCCGCATGTTTGCGTCAGGCGACGATGCGCTCGCCGTCATCGGCGAAGGCGGCCAGCCTCTCGGCATCGTCACGCTGGCGTCCATCCGCGCGCATTCACGCGCGGCTTGACGCCGGCGTGCCGGCAAGGCGCAAGGTCAGTTGCCGTTCGCAATGCCCACGTGTGCGTTACAGTACCCAACGGCGCAGCGGGACCGCCCGGGAAGACCTGATCCCTCAGGTGACCGACTGGCACGTTGCCCGGCCACACGCCAACGTTCGATCGGAGCTTCACGATGAGAGAAAACCGCCTGCGCACGATCTGGAAATCCGGCGGCGCCGCCGTCAACGGCTGGCTGGCCATTCCCAACGGCTTTTCCGCCGAGACCATGGCGCACCAGGGCTGGGACTCGCTCACCATCGACCTGCAACACGGCGTGGTGGACTACCAGGCGATGGTGGGCATGCTGCAGGCGATCTCCACGACGGCGACGGTGCCGGTCGTGCGCGTGCCGTGGCTCGAACCCGGCATCCTGATGAAGGCGCTCGATGCGGGCGCGTATGGCGTCATCTGCCCGATGGTCAGCACGCGCGAGGATGCGCAGAATCTGGTCGCGTACACGCACTACGCGCCGCGCGGCACGCGCAGCTTCGGCCCCGTGCGCGCGCTGCTGTACGGCGGCGCCGACTATCCGCAGCATGCCAACGATACGATCGTCGCGTTTGCGATGATCGAAACCGCCAAGGGTCTCGACAACCTCGATGCCATCCTGTCGGTGGAAGGCCTCGACGCGATCTACATCGGTCCGTCCGACCTGTCGCTGGCACTGGGCTGCAAGGCCGCGATGGACGATGTCGAGCCCAAGGTGGCCGACGCCATCGACCACATCCTCGCGCGCGCCAAGGTGCACGGCGTGGTGGCGGCCATTCACAACGCCACGCCCGAGTCGGCCCTGAAGCGCATCGCGAAGGGCTTCCAGTTCGTCACCGTCAGCTCCGACGCGCGGCTGATGGCCGCCGGTGCGCAGCAGGTGATGGCGACGATGCGCACTGTCGATATGCCGAAATCCTCCAGGGCGTACTGACGGGACGCTTTTTTCCAGGCAACGCACGATTGGGGTGTACCGCGGCAACGCCGGCTGCCCTAGCGCCCCGGAAAACTCTGCTTCAGCACAGCTGCAATGGCGGCCTGCCCCTGCGGAATCGGATGAAACGGCGCGAGACTCGCGTCGTTGTGCAGCAGCACGCTGAGGCCATAAGCCCACGGATGGGGTTGGCAGTACTCGTGCCCCTGCAGTACCCCCGAAATGTCGGCGACCGACACGCCGTCGATCCCGCTCACGGCCGCGACGAGCGTGTCCTTCAACTGGCCCTGCAGGTAGATGAGGTAGTCGGTCTCGTCGCGCGCGATGTCGCCCATGTCGAGGCATTCATCCGATTGCAACTTCCCCGGCAACGGCTGGTGATAGGTGGTGAAGATGATCCGCGGCACCTTGCCGGCTGCCGCGCCGCGCGCCTTGATGGCCGCGACCAGGCTCTTGTAGTGGCCGGCAATCAGCCCGCTCTTGATCGGATCCCAGAACAGATTCTGAATGGGCGCGCCGGGATTGGCGAAAGTGCAATAGGACGACGATGTCGCGCGCGGCGCGCGGCTCAGCCACGCCTCCTTCGTCGGAAAGCGCTTGGCAAAATTGGTGCGCAGTTGCTGCGAACGATTGGGGTGCGTGGCCAGCGCCGCCACCTGCGCGGCGTCGGTGTAACCGGTGGCGCAGAACGTGAAGATATCCGCGAAGCTCACGTCGTCCGCGCCCAGCGTGATGATCACGACGTCCGGCTTCGCGTCGTCGTAGGCCTTGTTGAGATTGGTCATGCCCAGCCAGTTGCCGAACTGCGCCGGCCGGTACAGCACGCCGCCGTAGCGCCGGTCGAACGTGATCCCGTTGTCGTAGGTGGATCCGGTGCACGCGAACTTGGTGAGCGTGGCCCCGATCATCGGTGCCAGCACGTCGCCGTAGGCCTGCGCGGAATCGTGGCAGAGCTGGTAGTCGCCCTGCCAGGTCGGATTGTCGACGCCGCCGTACCACTCGTTTGGAAAGCTGGTGGAGTAGGTATACCCGTAGTTGATCCCCTCGCCGGACGCGATCGAGTCGCCGATGACGACGAGGGACAGCGGCGGCGGCGCGGCCAAACCGGGAGGAGCATCGGAGCCGCCGCCACCGCAGGCGGCGGCAATGGCGGCGACCAGCACCATCGCGGGCATGGTTCTGGTCAGGGTCGCGTTCATGGGTGCGCTGCTCCGGCTACTTTCGATTGTTCAACAATGCCTTCAGGTCGGCGAACGGCGAATGCGTTGCCCCGCGGCCTTCCTTGCCGGTACCCAGGGCGGAACCGCCTGCCTCCAACTGCCTTTGGTGCTCGTTGTCGTGGCAGTACAGGCACAGCAGCTCCCAATTGCTGCCATCCGCGGGATTGTTCTGGTGATCGTGATCGCGGTGATGCACCGTCAACTCGCGCAGGTTGGCTCGGGTGAATTCGCGCGCGCAGCGCCCGCAGATCCACGGATAGATCTTCAACGCCCGCTCGCGATAGCCCTGATCGCGCTCCGCGGCGGCGCGCCGGGCGTCGGCCACGATGCTGTCCAGCTTGGCGGGATCGCCTGTTGTCATTGAACGCGTCGTCCAGATGCGCAGCAAAGGGTGCGCGAACGCGTATTGTGCATTCGAATGTGGCGGCACGCCAAATGCAAACGGCCGCGCGAAGGCGACCGTTTGCATGTTGCGGCGGCGTGAACCATCAAATCCGGATCGGGGGGGAACCTTCGATGCCTCACGCAGCCTTTACGACGTGGATCAACCGTTGACGCCCAACGCGGCCAGCGTCGCACTGTCGAGGCGACCGCTTTGCGCGAGGCCCTTCTCCGACTGGAAACGACGCACCGCACTCTGCGTGCTGGGGCCGAACTGACCGTCGACGCGGCCCACGTCATAGCCCTTTTCGTTCAGCGCCAATTGCGCGTTACGTACGGTGCCATCGTGCATGCGGTTCGACGAGACCTTGCCGTTGGCGTCGGTCGTGGCGACCTTGCCATTGGCATCCGTGCCCTGGTTGCCGACGTAGGCGCCGATTCCCGCACCCACGACC
Organism: Betaproteobacteria bacterium; assembly: GCA_031410015.1. Lineage (GTDB taxonomy): Bacteria > Pseudomonadota > Gammaproteobacteria > Burkholderiales > Casimicrobiaceae > VBCG01. Next base: position 11,591 of record JANNYI010000272.1, read on the forward strand.
GCGCCAACCGGGCCGCCGACGACCGCACCGGCAACGGCGCCGGAAGTCGCGCCGATGGCGGTGGCTTTTTCCTTGCCGGTCATCGGCGCGGAGGTCGATGCATCGGTGGACGCCGGCTTGGTCGTATCCGCAGCGTGGGCCGTGGACAGCGCCAAGGCCATCGAAACTGCGGTTGCGTATTGCACAAGGTTCTTCGTGTTCATGGCATTCTCCAATTAAAATTGCGAAGGCGAATCGCCGTGCGATCGCTGGAACACATTTTCCCGCCGATGGAGAGGCCTCGCAGCGGTCCAACGCTTCAATCGCGTGTAGGACGTTGGTACGTAAACCTGTAGTAAACCGCCGATCCAGGAAGCCCGTCATGCTGCCCGACTACACCGCCATCAAGCACGTCCACATGGGCGCGGCTGCCCTGTCGATTGCGCTTTTCGTCGTGCGTGGCCTGTGGATGCTGTGGTCACCGGAAAGGCTCCGCGCGCGATGGGTCCGGATCGTCCCGCATGCCATCGACACGGCCCTGCTCGTCTCCGCCCTATGGCTGGCGTGGCAACTCGGTGCGGGCGGACCCCGCGGCTGGCTCATTGCCAAGGTGGCCGGACTGCTGGTCTATATCGTGCTCGGCATCATCGCGTTGAAGCGCGGCAGGACGCGGCGCATTCGCGCGATCGCGTTCATCGGCGCCATCGCCACCTTCGGCTATATCGTGATGGTCGCGGTGACCAAGTCGCCGCTCGGGGTATTTGCGTAAGCCCACATGAGCCGCTCTCGGGCGAGCCGCAGGGCCTGCGCAACCATCACCAGTGGCATTCTCCCGACCAAGGAGCGGCGTTCATGCCTACCGACTTGAGCCAGCAAATCGTTTCCCATGCCATCCAGCTTGCCATCGCGCCTGTCTTCCTGCTGACCGGCATCGCCGCGCTGCTCGGCGTGATGGCCACCCGGCTCGCCCCCATCATCGATCGCGCCCGGAGCTTCGAGCATTCGTGGCCCGGCCTCGACGCCAAGGCGCGCGATGCGGGGCGCATGGAGATGCGCGACCTCGAACGGCGCCGTCGCATCTGCAGCTGGTCGATCAACTACTGCACGGCGGCGGCCCTGCTGGTGTGCCTCGTCATCGTCACGCTGTTCGCCGACGAATTGTTCACGACGAGCCTGCGCTGGCTCGCCGGTTCATTGTTCGTGGCGGCGATGGTGGCGGTGATCTTCGGCCTGATCTGCTTCCTGCGCGAGGTGCACCTTGCCACGCACACCACCGGCATCGACTTCAAGCGCTTCGAATGACCTGAAATGGCCATTTTGACCACAATAGCCATTTAGGCTATTCTTGGGCCTCACTGCTCGATTTTCCGAGGAAAGCCCATGGCCGGCGCCATTCGTGTTCGCAACCGCCGCGGCGAGATGGTCGACGCGCCCCAATTTACCGCCAGCGAAGCCAAGCACAACTTCGGGCAGTTGCTCGACACCGCGTTGCGCGCAGGTCCCGTGACGATCACCAAGCAGCACAAGCCGACGGCGGTGCTGCTCTCGCTCGACGACTATCAGCGGTTGACGCAAGTCGAGGATCGCACGCTCGCCGCGCTCTCCGCGGAGTTTGATCGCCGCTACGAGATGATGCAGGCGCCCGGCGCGGCCGCCGCCATGCAACGCGCATTCGACACGCCTGCAGGGCAGTTGGGAATTTTCGCGGCCGCGTCCGTGCGCGCACCGGCAGCGAGGAAAGCCGTGACGAAGCGGACACCGACCAAGCGTGGCTGAAGGGACGTTGGCGGCAATCGCCGCCACGCCGCAGATCTTCGTGCTGGCGGGTTGCAATGGCGCCGGTAAAAGCAGCATCGGTGGCCAGGCGTTCCTGGCGGCGGGCATCCCCTACTTCAATCCTGATCTCGCCGCGCGCGAGGCCATGGCCGCGGCGACCGCACTGGGCCGCCCGATGACGCAGAGTGAGGCGAACGCGTGGGCGTGGAACGAGGGGGTCACCCGCCTGCGCCGCGCGATCGGCCAGCGGGGCAACTACGCGCTGGAAACAACGCTGGGTGGTGACACCATCGTCGAGTTGTTGCTCAAGGCGCCCGCGGCCGGGCTCGACGTCAACGTCTGGTTCGTCGGACTCGAGTCGGTGGCGTTGCACGTCGCGCGGGTACAGCAGCGCGTGGCGCGCGGCGGTCACGACATCCCCCGCGCAGACATCGAACGCCGCTACGTACGCGGCCGGCTCAACCTGATCCGCCTGCTGCCTCGACTCTGCCAACTGGTCGTCTACGACAACAGCGCCCACGTGCAGGCCGGAGCCGCCGCCAGCGCGGGGCCCCGGTTGTTGCTGAAGTATGTTCGCGGCGCGATTGTCGCGCCGGCCGACTTGAGAGCGACGCCCGCGTGGGCGAAGCCCATTGTCGCGGCCGCGATCAGGCATCAGCACCGCCCGGCGTAGACGCCCTGGAGCGCCCTCCCGGCCGACACTGCCTGACGTTAAGCCGTGGCCTTGGCCTTGCGACCGGGCGCGAGCGGCGGCACGTAGCCCGACACGCGGCACTGCCACGCATCGATCTGCTTGCCGTTCTCGAAGCGCGTGAGCGTGCAGGTAATGATGGCACCGGTGGCAGCGAGCGCCGACAGCTTCTGGCGCACGGTGGCCAGCGGCAGGCCCATTTCCTTGGCAATCTCAAGATCCAGCCGCTGACCGTACTTCTTCAGGCACTTCATGGTTTCGATCACGGCACGTTTCCTTGGTTGTGGCAAAGGAGTAAGGCTTCGAACCGGCGGGCGCTGCAAGCGAAGACCGCGTCCACCGGGCGATTGCAAACACGTCAGGCGCCGATCCGGGGCCGATTGCCGGCACCGTATCGCGACCCACCGGGCGGAGCATTGGCGCGCCGCCAGGCGCTTGAAGGAATTGGCTCCCCGACCTGGGCTCGAACCAGGGACCTGCGGATTAACAGTCCGTCGCTCTACCAACTGAGCTATCAGGGAATTGCGGGGCGCGTGTATAAGCGACCCACTAAAGCCTGCCATTATAGCGTTTTTTGTCACACTCGGTCAAACCAGGCTCTCCCGTGACCCAATTCACCGTCGACTCCCCCTACGCCGCCCGCCGGCTCGGCATTGCGCTCGCCTTGATGGCCATCGGCGGTTGCGGCATGTACGTGGTCGTGGTCGTGCTGCCGGCGGTACAGGCCGAGTTCGGCGTCGCCCGGGCCGACGCGTCCCTGCCCTACACGTTGACCATGATCGGCTTCGGCATCGGCGGCGTGCTGATGGGGCGACTCGCCGACCGCTTCGGCGTGATGGTGCCGCTACTGGTCGGCGCGGCCAGCCTCGGCGTGGGCTTCATCGCGGCCAGCATGGCCACCAGCATCTGGATGTTTGCGCTGGTGCACGGCGTGGTGATCGGCGGCCTCGGCGCCGCATCGACTTTCGCGCCGCTGATCGCGGACACGTCGCTGTGGTTCAACCGCCGCCGCGGCATCGCCGTGGCGGTTTGCGCCAGCGGCAATTACCTGGCCGGAACGATCTGGCCACCCATCGTGCAGCATTTCACCGCAACGATCGGCTGGCGGGATACCTACTGGTGGCTGGGCGTGTTCTGTTTCGTCGCGATGGGTTTGCTGGCATTGCTGATGCGCCGTCGTCCGCCGGCCGTTGCGCACGGCGCCGCAGGCACGGTCGCGACGACGGCATCGAACCGGCCGTTCGGAATGACGCCACGCAGTGCGCAGGCATGGCTCTGTGTCGCAGGATTGTCCTGCTGCGTGGCGATGGCAATGCCGCAGGTCCATATCGTGGCGTTGTGCGCGGACCTGGGCTTTGGCACCGCGCGCGGCGCGCAGATGCTGTCGCTGATGCTGGGCTTCGGCATCGTCAGCCGCCTGCTGTTCGGCCTGATCTGCGACCGCATCGGCGGCTTGCGCACGCTGTTGCTGGCAGCCGCATTGCAGACCGTCGCGCTGGTGCTGTTCCTGCCGTTCGATGGCCTCGTGTCGCTCTACATCGTGTCGGCGCTCTTCGGCCTGTTTCAGGGCGGCGTCGTGCCCGCGTACGCGATCATCGTCCGCGAGCACTTTTCTCCGCGGGAAGCCGGCGCGCGCGTGGGCACCGTGCTGATGTTCACGATGCTGGGCATGGCGCTGGGGGGCTGGATGTCGGGCAGGATCTACGACCTCACCGGTTCCTACGATGCCGCCTTCGTGAACGGCATCGCGTGGAACCTCGTGACGGTCGGCATTGCAATCGTACTGCTCCGGCGGGTGATGCGGCCGCCCACCGGTACGCCGCTGGCTGCGGCGACTGCCTAGCGCCCCACGCCCGCCAGCACGTCGGCCTTGAGGAAGCGCTCGACCACCAGCATGAACGCGATCGACGGGATCAGCAGCAGCAGCGCGGTGATCGACGCGATCTGGTAGTTGCCGCCCATGCTGGCGTTGAACATGAGGAGCGGCAGCGTGGTCACATCCGGCACGCCGACGAAATAGGTGCCCGTGAATTCGTCCAGCGACTCGAGAAACACGAAAATGGCACTGGCGATGAGGCCGGGCGCGGCCAGCGGCAGCGTCACCGTGCGAAAGCATGTCCACGGCGACGCGCCCATGTTGCGCGATGCCTCCTCCAGCGAGATATCCACCGCAGCGAACGCCGCGGATGCGATCCAGACGGCCAGCACGAGACCGTGCGCCGCATGCACCAGCACGACGCCGAGAATGGTGCCGTTGAGGCCGATCTCGTAGAAGATCCGCGCGATGTTGACGTAGATGGGAATGTTGGGAATGGCCTGCGGCAGCAGGAACGCGAACAGGATGAGGCCGCGCCAGCGGAGCTTGACGCGCGCCAGCGCAAAGCCCGCCGGAATGGCCACCGCGAGGCTGAACAACACGGTGAGCAGCGCAATGCCGATGCTGGTCCACAGCGACGCCAGCGCATTGCCGCGCGGGCTGAACACGCGCGCCCAGAACGTCAGCCCGAATTCCTGCGGCAGCTTGCTGGGGAAGTACCATTTTTCGGCAAAGGCCCACAGGAACAGGTTGGCCAGCGGCCCGAAAATCACGAACGCGAGCAGGCCCAGCACCACGGCCATGCCCAGCGCCTGCGGCCACCGGGCGCGGAGGCCGGCGGTCACGCACCCGCCCCGGCGCGGCGCGCGCGATGAGCGATCCGGCGCATGACCGCGCTCATGCGTGCCGCCTCGTTGCATGCCGCAGATAGATCCACGCCGCGGCCGAGGCGATCAGCAACGACATGAGGCACAGCGCATTGGCCACTGCGTAGTCGCTGTGCGTGTTGATGCGGTACGCAATGTCGACCGTGATCATCGTCGGCGAATTGGGATTGATCATCATCGGCACCGACAGCACCGAGAGCATCGTGACGAACGACAGCACCATGCCCACCATCAGCGTGCCGCGCACCTGCGGCAGCACGATGCCCCCCAGCACGCGCAGCCGCGTGGCGCCCAGGTTGCGGGCGGCCTCGATCTGCTGCGTCTCCAGCGACGCCATCGCGCCGGCCAGCAGCAGCGTCACGAACGGCGCCTGCTTCCAGACGAAGGCGATGACGATGCCGCGCCAGTCGAGCAGGCTTTGCGCCGCCAGCGGCTCGATCATCCCGGAGCCGATCAGCACGTGATTGAGCATCCCGTTCTTGGCGAGGAAGGTGCGCATCACCTGCCCCGTGACAATGAACGGAATGAAGAGCGGCCAGCGGTAGAGCCACCTGAGAATCGCCACTGCGCGGGGGTTCTCGCCCAAAGTGAGGTAGCCCGCGATGGCCACCGCGACCAGTCCGATCAGCACCGTGGACAGCACGGTCATCCCGACGGTGAAGAAGAGATCGGTCTGGTAGAGCTCCCAGGCCTTCTCGAAGTGCGCGAAGGTGAAGCCGCCGTCCTTCGCGCGAAACGCGAGGACGGCGGACATCACGAGCGGCAGGACGAAGAACGCCCCGATCACCGCCAGCGCTGGCGCAACGAGGACGTAGCCTCGCGCGCTGGACGACGCTATTTCAGCACCACTCGCTCGTAGCCTTCGACGATATCGGTGAAGTAGTCCGACAGCGGGAACGGCCGGCCATACTTGGCCAGATCGGCAGGTGAAATGTCGACGAAGAGCTTGTTCCATTCGGCGGGCGTCAACTTGGCCTGCACGAACTGCGGGTCGATGCCGGGATACCAGTTGAACTGCTTGACGATGCCCTGCGCCTGCACTTCCGGGCTTGCGGCGAAGTCGATGAACTTCTTGGCCAGCGCGGCGTTCGCGGCCTTGGCCGGCACGACGTAGTACATGGGCTGGCCCGGCAACCCGGGCGATGGCAGCGCCAGCTTCATCCTGGGGTTCAACTTGCCGTCGGCCTGCCACGTGTAATACATGTCGACCCACACCGGTCCCATCGCGATCTCGCCGCGGTTCAGCATGTCGAGCGTGCCGGCATTGCCCGGGGTCAGCACGACGTCCTTGTTGAACTCCTTGAGCCCGGCCAGCGACTTGTCGATCGCGGCCTTCTGGGCCGGATCGTAGGGCCCCATCTCCAGCTTGTCGCCGAGGCCGGCGTTGGCGCCGACCCATCCCATCACGAAGCCCACGCCCGACATGCCGCCCTTGACGCCGTTGTAGCCGAACTGCTTCGGGTTCTTCTTCACCCACTCGGTGAGTTCGGCAAAGGACTTGGGCGGCGCCTTGACGAGGTCGGGGTTGTACGCAAACGCGATCTGGCTGTGGAACATCGGCAGCACGAAGCCGTCGACATTGGCGCCCAGCGCATTCTTGGCGGTGTCACGGGAGACAAGCTTGCCCGCCTCGATATCGCCGCGATACTTGAGCAGCAGGTTTTCCTTCACCATCGTGGCCGCGCCGCGCTGGTGCACGACCGCCACGTCGGTATCCCACGTGGCGCTGCCGGCCTTCTGCTGCGCCGACAGCTTTTCGTAGATCTTCTGCGAGCCCGAGTCGCCGGGACCGGTGCCCACGGCGCGCACCTTCACGCCAGGGTTCATCGCCTCGAACTTGGGTCCGAGGTAATTGTTCACGTAGTCGACCATGTTCTGGTCGCCGGCCGAGACGACGTTGAGCGTCTGCGCCGGCGCAGCGCCGGAAACGGCCACGGCAGCGGCAACTGCGGCGGCCACGAATAACGAACGGAAGCGCATGGAGATCTCCTCGAAAGTGAGGTCAGCCCGGACGGGCCTCCCCCGGAAAAAGCAGCAATGCAGCCCGCGGCACGACCACCGCCGCAACGGTTCCTTCGGCGACGCGCTCCGGCGCTTCGACCCAGAGGTCGGCATTTTCGGTGCGGACGCGATAACGATAGGCATGTCCAACGTAGACGGACTGCGCAACAATGCCCGAGAGGACCAGGGCATCGGGCGCATGCCCGGTGGCGGCCACGGTGAGTTGCGCGGCATCGCTGCGGAAATGCGCCCGCCGGCGCGCGGCATTCGGCGTGCCGGCCAGCGCGGCCGACAGACCGCCGGTGCCCGACATCGCCACGTCGAGCGCATTGTCGGCGCCCATGAAACCGGCGACGAACGCGCTCTCCGGATGATGGAAGATGTCCTCGGGCGCGCCCACCTGCACGATCTTGCCGGCATCGATCACCGCGATCCGGTCGGCCAGCGTCAGGGCTTCCTCGCGGTCGTGCGTGACGTACACGGCGGTAATGCCGATGCGCCGCTGCAGCGCGCGCAGCTCGTGCCGCAACTCGAGGCGCACCTTGTAGTCGAGATTGGACATCGGCTCGTCGAGCAGCAGCAGGTGCGGGTCCACGGCGAGGGCCCGGCCGAGTGCCACGCGCTGCCGCTGTCCGCCGGAGAGCTGCAGCACCTGGCGCGTCTCGAAGCCCTCGAGCTGCAGCAGCTTCAGCATGTCGGCCACGCGGGCGGCGATGGCGTCGGCCTTCCAGCCGCGCATCCGCAGCCCGTAGCCGATGTTGGCCGCCACGTTCATGTGCGGCCACAGCGCGTAGGACTGGAACATCATCGCCGTCGCGCGCTTTTCCGGCGGCAGGTGCGTGATGTCCACGCCATCCACCCGGATCGTGCCTCCCGCCGGCTGCACGAAGCCCGCGATGGCGCGCAGCAGCGACGTCTTGCCGCAGCCGGAACTGCCGAGCAGCGCGATCATCTCCCCGCGCTCGACGCCGAGGCTCACGCGATCGAGCACCGTCGTGCCCCCATAGGCCACGGACAGGTTTTCGATCGCCAGGTAGGGGGTCATCGGTGGACGCAGGTGGCAACGCCGCGTGGCGGCGCCACGGTCGACCGACAGTTTGGACCTGAATTGTGACAACCGTCATGCTGCGGCGCCGCATTGCGGCCGCAAGTTCAGGTTTCGGGCTTGGAGCCAGTCACCGTGGTGCGCGCGCCCGTGCCGCCGTCCGCCCGGAACGCCGGCGCCGCCAGGCGCAGGTAGTGGAACATCGACCACAGCGTGAGGATGGCGGCCACCCACAGCGCGATTGTCCCCAGCACCGGCGTCGAGATGCCCGGAAAGACCGGTTCCCACAGCAGCAGCGCGATGATCGCCGTCATCTGCGCCGCGGTCTTCACCTTGCCGATGAAGGCCACCGCCACGTTCTTGGTCTTGCCGAGTTGCGCCATCCACTCGCGCAGCGCCGAAATGGCAATCTCGCGGCCGATGATGATGGCGGCGAGGTAAGCCTCGGCGCGGCCCAACTGGACCAGCAATATCAGCGCGGCGGCCACCATCAGTTTGTCCGCCACCGGATCAAGAAACGCGCCGAACGCGCTGGTCTCGCCCCAGCGCCGGGCCAGCCAGCCGTCCAGCCAGTCGGTGATCGCGGCCACCGCGAAGATCGTCATCGCCGTCCAGTTCTTGGCGGCCGGCGAAAGCCACATGTCCGGCAGGTAATACACGGCGACGAAGACCGGGATCATGACGATCCGCAGCCAGGTGAGGGCAATCGGGATATTGAGGGGCATCGGGCGGCGCGCTGCGGATGAGTCAGTGCTGCCCGTGATTCTACCGCGCGCTTGCGCGGCTGCCGCTGCCCGCGGCGGCGGTCAGTCTGGCCCGGCCCGGCGCGTCACTTGGGACGTTCGGACCACGTCTTGAGGGCGCCAAGCATCTTTTCCACGTGCTTGGTCGGATTGAGACTCATGTAGTGCGACACGATGGCCCCGTTGGGCGCGATGACGTAGGAGATGCGGTTGGCGTACTCGGGCCGCGTCTTCAGCGCGGCATCGAAGGCCTTCGTCACGGCCATGGTCTCGTCGGAGGCCACCGGAAACTTGCTCTGGCACGCCTGGACAGAGAACTTGGACAGCGAATCGATGCCGTCGCTGGAAACGCCCACCACCGACGCGCCGAACGCCTCGAATTGCGGGATGGCTTCGGCAAAAAGGTGCGCCTCGAGCGAGCAGCCCTCCGAATACGCAGCCGGAAAGAAGTACAGTACGACCGGCCCCTTCTTCAGCGCCTCGGCCAGCGAATAGCTGAACACCGTGCCCCCCTTTGCCGCTGTCGCGGTGAAATCCGGGGCGGCCTCGCCGATGTCCAGCGCCGCCCGGGCAGGCAGCGCCAGCGTAAGGGAAAGCAGCACAGGGACGACGAACCGGTTCATGACACGCTCCTATCTGATCTTCGCAAGCATTCTAACCGCCATCCTGCTGTCGGGCTGCGGGGCCCTGCCCTTACGGCCGGAGGCCCCCCACTCCAACGCCATCGCGCCGTCGCCGGAAAGCCCGCTCGTGCGGATCGCGCAGGAATCAAGCCCCGATCCGGCGCTGTCCGGATTCAGGCTGATGCCGCTCGGCGCCTATTCGCTCGAAGCCCGCGTCGAACTGGCGCAGCGGGCACGCTACTCTCTGGACGTCCAGTACTACCTCATCCAGAACGATCGCACCGGCCACCTGCTGCTGCGCAACCTGCGCGACGCCGCCGCGCGCGGGGTGCGGGTGCGGCTCCTCGTCGACGACCTGTACACCTTCGGCGGCGACGAGATGTTCATCGGGCTTGCCGCCTTCCCCAACGTCGAGGTGCGCCTCTTCAACCCGTTCTGCTGCGGACGCGGTGGGCTGGTCTCCAAGTTCGCGGCATCGCTGTCCGACTTCAACCGCGTCAATCGCCGGATGCACAACAAGCTCTTCATCGCCGACAGCGCGATGGCGGTGGCCGGGGGCCGCAACATAGCCGACGAGTACTTCATGCGCAACACCACCGAGAACTTCGTCGACATGGATGCGTTCATCGTCGGCGCGGTCGTGCCCCAGCTCGTCGGCATCTTCGACCGCTACTGGAACAGCCCGCAGGTCTATCCGGCGCAGACCATCATCGCCACCGCGCTCGACCGCAAGCAGTTGCAGCGGCAGTTCAACGAGCTGGTCGACGAAGGCAGCCCGATGATGACGGTGCCGCTGCCTCCGGTCGACATCCTGGGCTACGGGCCGATCAGCGATGACCTGGACGGTGGCCGTCTCGGCCTGCACTGGGGCAAGGCCACGGCCTTCGCCGACCCGCCCGAAAAGGTAACGGCCAGGACCGACGAGGAAGCGCGCAGCATGAGCGTCACGATGAGCGTGCTGGACCTCGTGATGGCTGCCCGAAGCGAGGTCGTGCTGTCGTCGCCCTACTTCATACCCGGCGTGCCGGGCGTGAAGACATTCGGCGACCTGCGCGCCCGCGGCGTCAAGGTCACCATCCTCACCAACTCGCTCGCGGC
>JANNYI010000273.1:0-7212 GCA_031410015.1 Betaproteobacteria bacterium
CGAAACTTTCGCTGAAGTCCCGGGACTAATGCGCTTATGGAGACAATTGCCACCCCGGGGATGTGGGCAGGTTTCTTCGCCTTCGTCGTTGCGGCAACGGTGGTCGACCTCAAGGTCCTGTCGGCGCGTGGGGCTACCCGGGTGAGTGTCAGGGAAGCATTGGGCTGGTCCCTGCTGTGGGTGGCCCTGTCGCTGACCTTCGCCGCCTGGCTCTGGTGGCACCTTGCGGGGACGGCGGGAACCGAAATCGCCCGCGAGAAGACGCTGGAATTCCTGACGGGTTATCTGATCGAGAAGTCGCTGTCGGTCGACAACATCTTCGTGTTCCTGATGCTGTTCACCTACTTCGCCGTGCCCCCGGAATTGCAGCGGCGCACGCTCGTCTACGGTGTGCTGGGAGCGATCGCGCTGCGCATCGTCATGATCCTGATCGGCGCGTGGCTGATCGCCAAGTTCCACTGGATCATCTACGTGTTCGGTCTCTTCCTGCTGATCACCGGCGCGAAGATGCTGTTCTTCGCGGGCGACAAGCCGGACCTGGAAAAGAATCCGGCGCTGCGCTGGATGCGCGGCCATCTTCCGGTCACGCCGTCCTTTCAAGGCGAGCGCTATTGGGTGTTGCAGAACGGCGTGCGTACGTTCACGCCGCTGTTCCTGGTGCTGGTGATGATCGCCATCACCGACGTCGTGTTTGCGGTGGACAGCATCCCGGCGATCTTCGCGATCACCGACGATCCGTTCATCGTCATGACCTCCAACATCTTCGCCGTGCTGGGCCTGCGCGCGCTTTACTTCGTGCTGGCAGACATGGCCGACCGCTTCCACCTGCTGTCCTACGGGTTGGCGCTCGTGCTCATGTTCATCGGCACGAAGATGCTGCTGATCGATGTCTTCAAGATTCCCGTCTTCCTCGCCTTGGGTGTCGTCGTGGCGCTGATCGCCGCAAGCATCATCGCCAGCCTGTTCGTTCGTCCCAGGCCGGGCGGCTGAACGGTCGCGATGCCGGTGTTCTTCCGGGCGGCGGCCGCGTCAAGCCTGGTGCTGGCGGTGTCGGCTTTCCTGGCGTGCACGGGTCGCGAGTGTGCGCCATCAGCCTGGGACCTGCAGGTGCTCGAGTGGCTTGCTGCGAAGCGCGTCCCAAGCCTTGATGCACTGTTCAAGGCGGTTACCTGGATGGGCTCGTTCTGGTTGCTGCTGCCGCTCGCGCTCGCGCTGGTCGCCGCACTGGTAGTGAGCGGACACGGGGCCAAAGCGAGGCGTTTCGCCGCGACCTTTGGCGGTGCCGTCGTGCTGGGGTACGTTACCAAGTTGCTCGTAGCGAGGGCGCGGCCGTCGGCCATGGAACCACTGATCGCCCTGCCCGGCGACCCTTCGTTTCCGAGCGGGCACGCGATGCAGATCACCGCCTTTGCGTTGGCCGCAATACTTGCGCTGGCGCCCGCCACGCAACGCGGCCGATGGCTGGTGCTCGCGCTGGTCGTGATCGTGCTTGTTGGCGTGTCCCGACTGTACCTGCAGGTGCATTTCCCCAGCGACGTGCTGGCGGGAACTGCCGCCGCCGTCGTCTGGGTCCTGGCCTTCGTGCCGGCAAACAGGAAGCGCCATGCGTAACAAGTTTCTTGGAACAGGCGAGCCGGGATATCACCCGCTGCGCAAGGTTCGCACGGTTTTTTCGGGGTTGTTCGGGTGAGGCGAGCCGGCGCTGACCAGTACAATGCGCTGGCATTGTAGGACCTTCACTCGGAGGCGCCATGGTCAACCTGCTCGACATCCGCTACGTTCGCCTCGGCACGCGCGACCTCGAAGGCGCCACGCGTTTTGCGCGCGAGGCGGTGGGCCTCGAGCTCGCGCGCGAGGAAGGCGGCGCCCGCTATTTCCGCAGCGATGCGCGCGACCACACGCTCGTCTATTTCGACGGCGATCCCGCCGACCACGCCACCGGCTTCGAGTTGCGCGACGCGGCCGCACTGGACAGCGCGGCCGCGTTTCTCGAGTCGAGCGGCAGGCGCGTCGCCCGCGGCACGGTGGATGAGTGCGAGCAGCGGCGCGTGCAGGCTTTCATTCACTTCCACGATCTTTCCGGCAACCGCATCGAGCTGGTCGTGCGGCCGCACCACAGCGGCAAGCGGCATTTCCCGAGTGTCGATGCCGGCATCACCGGCTTCTCGCACATCGGCCTGCGCTCGGCCGATCCCGCGCGCGACGAAGGCTTCTGGACCGGCGTGCTGGGCGCGCGCGTGTCGGACCGCATCGGCACGTCGGCGCTGCTGCGCATCGACCCCGTGCATCACCGGATCGCGCTGTTTCCGTCGGCGCGTCCCGGCGTGCAGCACGTCAACCACCAGGTGGAGAGCATCGACGACGTGATGCGGGCGTGGTACCGGCTGCAGGCGGCCAGCGTGCGCGTGGTGTTCGGCCCGGGCCGGCATCCGACGTCCGGCGCGTCCTTCGTCTACTTCGAGGGGCCGGATGGGATGGTCTTCGAATACTCGACCGGGGTGCGGCTCATCACGGCCGAACAGGAACCGCACTACCAGCCGCGCCAGTTTCCGCTGGTGCCCTCGTCCTTCTGCATGTGGGGCAGCAAGCCCGACATTCCCGAATTCCGGAACTGACGGCCGGGATCACCCACCCGTAGCACTGCGGATTGTGCACTGCGCCAGCCCGGGGCCATGCGTGCCGCCCGACCACGGCCTCTCCCGCGGCCCCGGATTGCCGCGTAGAATCGCCACGCGAATCGTACTTCTTCCGGAGGTGTCATGAAATTCACTCGACCGATGCTGGCGATGGCGCTGGCGGCGATGGTGTCCACGGGGACGGCCTTGGCGCAGGCCCCCATCAAGATCGGCTTCATGGCCGAGCTGTCCGGCCCGCAGGGCGCGCTGGGCCAGGACCAGTACGACGCCTTCATGATGGTGGTGGAGCGCAACGGCGGCAAGCTGGGCGGCGTGCCGGTGACGGTGCTGCGCGAGGACAGCCAGCTGAAGCCTGAAGTGGCCACGCAGATCGTCGACAAGCTGATCGAGAAGGACAACGTGTCCATCATCACCGGCGTCACGTTCTCCAACGTGATGATGGCGGTGAACAAGAAGATCGTCGACAAGGAAGTGTTCCTGATCGGCTCCAACGCGGGTCCCGCGCCCATCGCCGGCGCGCAGTGTTCGCCGTACTCGTATGTCGTGTCCTGGCAGAACGACAACCAGGCCGAGGTCGTGGGCAAGTACGCCACCGACAAGGGTTACAAGAAGGTCATCGGCATGGCGCCCAACTACCAGGCGGGCAAGGATTTCATCGCCGGCTTCAAGCGCTTCTACAAGGGCGAGGTGATCGACGAGATCTACACGCCGCTGAACCAGCCCGACTTCTCGGCCGAGTTGGCGCAAGTGGCCGCGAAGAATCCCGACGCCGTCTACGTGTTCTATCCCGGCGGCCTGGGTGTCAACTTCGTGCGCCAGTACAAGCAGGCAGGCCTGGCCGGCAAGATTCCGCTGCTGTCGACCTCCACTGCCGATGGCTCGACGTTGCCGGCATTGAAGGACGACGCGCTGGGCGTGATCTCCGGCACCTTCTGGGGTCCCGATTTCGCCAATCCTGTCAGCACCAAGTTCGTCGAGGACTTCGAGAAGAAGTTCAACCGCATTCCGTCGCAGTACGCGGCGCAGTCGTATGACGCGGCGCTGCTTCTGGACTCGGCCATCGCCAGGGTCAAGGGCAATGTGGCGGACAAGAAGGCGTTCCAGGCTGCGCTGAAGGCGGCCGACTTCAAGAGCGTGCGCGGTGACTTCAAGTTCGGCAACAACAACTTTCCGATCCAGGACATGTACGTGTTCGAGGTGGCCAAGGATGCCAAGGGCCGCGTCAACCTGAAGACCGTGTCCGCGCCGCTGAAGAATCACCAGGATGCCTACGCCGCGCAGTGCACGCTGAAGTAGCCGGTCACGTTTCGAGTGTCGGGATGCGTGACCGCACCCCGACACCCTTGTTTGCTGGTGTAGGCGAGGCGTCAGCCTCGCGGGTTCGGCGCGCGGCATACCCGCGAGGTTAAAACCTCGCCTACAGCGCCTTCAACGTTCCCGAAATGACCCTCGGCCTTTTCCTCACGCAGGTACTGAACGGACTGCAGCTCGGCATCCTGCTGTTCCTGCTGGCGGCCGGGCTGACGCTGGTGTTCGGGATCATGAACTTCGTGAATCTCGCGCATGGCTCGCTCTACATGATGGGCGCGTATTTCGCGGCGGCGGCCTTCGGCTACACCGGCTCGTTCCTGCTGGCCGGCGCCTTCGCGATTCCCGCCACGATGCTGCTGGGCATCATCGTCGAGCGCGTGGCGCTGACGCATCTCTATCAACGCGACCATCTCGACCAGGTGCTGGCCACGTTTGGCTTGATCCTGTTCTTCAACGAGCTGGTGCGGATCATCTGGGGCCCGGCGTCGGTCTACATGAACGCGCCGGCAGTGCTGACCGGCACCGTTGATCTTTTCGGCCTGCGCTATCCCGCGTATCGCTTTGCGATCATCGGCGTGGGTCTCGCCGTCGCGCTCGGGCTCTACCTACTCATCCACCGCACGCGCGTGGGCATGCTGATCCGCGCCGGCGCCACGCATCCGGAGATCGTGTCGGCGCTCGGCGTCAACGTGCGCGGCCTCAACACGCTGGTGTTCGGCCTCGGCGCCGCGCTGGCGGGGCTCGCGGGCCTGATGGCCGGCCCGATCGTGTCGGTGCAGTCGGGCATGGGCGAGCCCATCCTGATCCTGACGCTGGTGGTGATCGTGACCGGCGGCATCGGCTCGATCCGCGGCGCGTTCTATGGGGCGCTGATCGTGGGTCTCGTCGACACCATCGGCCGCGCGTTCCTGCCGCTCTTGCTGCGCGAAGTGATGGAGCGCTCGGTGGCGCAGGCGGCGGGTCCGGCGATCGCGTCGATGCTGATCTATCTCGTGATGGCGGTGGTATTGGCGATCCGGCCGCAGGGCCTCTTTCCGGTGAAGCACGGATGAGTGTCGCCGGGCCGCCCCAAGACGCTCGCCCCCTTTGGGGGAGCGACGCGCAGCGCCGTTCGGGGGGAACCACAATGATCGCCGCTACGGGGGAGCCCAAATGAGCGCGGGCACTTCGACCTCGCTCACCGCCGCCCGCTGGGGCGCCGGCGAGATCTTTGCCGTGGTGCTGCTCGCGGGGCTGGCGCTGGTGCCGGTGATCTCCGCCGCCATCGGCCAGCCGTTCTACGTGACGCTCTTCACCCGTATCGTGATCTACGCGCTGGCGGCCTTGGGCCTCAACCTGATCCTCGGTTACGGCGCGATGGTGAGCTTCGGCCATGCGCTGTATCTCGGCATCGGCGCCTACGCGGTGGGCATCCTGTCGTTCCACGGCATCGACAATGGCTGGGCGCACCTGGGCGCCGCGCTGGGCGTGGGCGCGGTGGTCGCGGTCGTCATCGGTTTCGTGTGCCTGCGCACCAGCGGCATGGCGTTCATCATGATCACGCTCGCGTTTGCGCAGATGTTCTACTTCTTCGCAGTGGGGTTGCGCCAGTACGGCGGCGACGATGGCCTCACCATCGCGGGACGCAGCGACTTCGGCCTCTTCACGCTCGCCAGCAACAACGCGCTGTACTACTTTGCGTTCGTGCTGCTGCTGCTGTGCCTCTTCGTCTTCCGGCGGCTGGTGAATGCCCGCTTCGGCATGGTGCTGCGCGGCTGTCGCAGCAACGAGCGGCGGATGGCGGCGATGGGCTTTCCCACGCTGCGCTACAAGCTCACCGCGTACGTGATCTCGGCGCTGGTGTGCGTCGTGGCCGGCGTGCTGCTGGCCAACCTCGCCAAGTTCGCGTCGCCGTCCACGATGGCGTGGCAGACCTCCGGCGAACTGATCGTGATGATCGTGCTGGGTGGCATGGGCACGCTGATCGGTCCCGTGGCCGGTGCGGCGGCGCTGCTGCTGCTGGAAGAAGTGCTGGCCGGATGGACGCAGCACTGGATGATCATCCTCGGGCCGCTGATCGTGCTGATCGTGCTGGTGGCGAAGAAGGGCCTCTTCGGCTACGTGGTCGAATGGGATGCGCGACGCCGCGCGCGGCACGGAGCCTCTTCATGAGCCTGCTCACCGTCACCGGACTGGTCAAGCGCTTCGGCGGCCTCATCGCCACCGATGGCGTGGACCTCACCGTGGAGCCGGGCGAAGTGCACGCAGTGATCGGCCCCAACGGCGCGGGCAAGACCACGCTCATCAATCAACTGTCGGGCGAGCTGCGGCCGGATGCCGGCACCATCCGCCTGGACGGCGTCGATGTCACCGCGCTGCCGGTGTACCGCCGCGCGCTGCTCGGTCTTGGCCGGTCGTACCAGATCACGTCGGTGTTCCCGGACTTCACCGTGCTCGTCAACGTGGTGCTGGCGGTGCAGGCCCACGCGGGCCACAGTTTCTCGTTCTGGAAGCCGTTGCTGGGTGAGGCCGCGTTGACGCGACGCGCGCGCGCGGCCATCGACCAGGTGGGCTTGACGGCGCGCGCGGACACGTCGGTGGCATCGCTTGCGCACGGCGAGCGGCGGCAACTCGAAATGGCGATGACGCTGGCCACCGCGCCCAAGGTGCTGCTGCTCGACGAGCCGATGGCGGGCATGAGCCTCACCGAGTCGGAGCGGCTGGTGACGTTGCTGTCGAGCCTCAAGAAGCAATACGGCATCCTGCTGGTGGAGCACGACATGGACGCGGTCTTCAAGCTGGCCGACCGCATCTCGGTGTTGGTGTACGGCCGCGTGATCGCGTGCGGCGACCCCGAGTCCATTCGCAACAATCCCGACGTGCGCACCGCCTATCTGGGCGAGCACGACCTGGTCGCGTAAGGCGAAAGCGCGATGGCCCTGCTCGAAATCGACGATCTCACCGCCTTCTACGGCGCCAGCCAAGCGCTGTTCGGCATGTCGCTGCGCGCGGACGCGGGGCAGTGCGTGACGCTGATCGGCCGCAACGGGATGGGCAAGTCCA
Organism: Betaproteobacteria bacterium; assembly: GCA_031410015.1. Taxonomy (GTDB): domain Bacteria; phylum Pseudomonadota; class Gammaproteobacteria; order Burkholderiales; family Casimicrobiaceae; genus VBCG01. The sequence goes on from JANNYI010000273.1 coordinate 6,990, forward strand.
CGACGGTGAAGTCGATCATCGGGATGTTGACCACGCACCAGGGCGCCATTCGCTTCGACGGGCGCGCAGTCGACGCGTGGCCATCGTATCGCGTGGCGCAGGCCGGCATCGGCCTCGTGCCGGAGATGCGGCAGGTGTTTCCGACGCTGTCGGTGCGCGAGAATCTCGTGGCCACCGCGCGGCTGCGCAAGAACGCCGACACGGCGCCGTGGACCTTGGAGCG
>JANNYI010000274.1:0-5518 GCA_031410015.1 Betaproteobacteria bacterium
CTGGCGGATGCGCCCAGCCAGGCCCTGCTGGCCCATACCGCCCAGCGACGCATGGACGCGGGGACGGCGGGGGAGTCGGCACGCGAAATCATCACCTGGCGCGAGGCGAAGTCCCCCGCCCGTGCCGCGCGCGCGCGGGCCAGTTCCTCCGCCGGCGTCAACAGCGCGTGCTGGCCGACGTCATTGAGGTAGAGCTGCGTGAGGTCGGTGACGAAGTCGCCGGACAATCCGCCCGGCGGTTCGGACAGCGGGAGCTGCCCTGACCAGCGATCGGGCTGCGGCAGCGCCGCTTCCGGTGGCGGATGGTCGTCCGTTGGCGCGCGCTTGAAGGCAACCATGCGGGCGTGGTACCTGGCGGACAGGGCAGCGTCAGGCCGGCGGCAGGAAGCGGGTGGGATCCATCGGTTTCCCGAGCCGCCTGATCTCGAAGTGCAGCTTCACTTCGGTGGTGTCGGTGTTGCCCATCTCCGCGATCTTCTGCCCGCGCGTGACCGTCAGGCCTTCCTTGACGAGGATCTCGCGATTGTGGGCGTAGGCGGAAAGATAGGTCTTGTTGTGCTTGATGATGATGAGCTTGCCGTAGCCGCGCAGGCCGGTGCCCGCATAGACGACCGTGCCCGCGGCGCTGGCCAGCACCGGCGTGCCCGCGGTGCCTGCGATATCGATGCCCTTCAGGTTGGCGGTTTCCGAGAAACTGCCGACGATCTTGCCCTTGGCCGGCCACACCCAGTCGACCTTGTTGTCGTCGTCCGGGTCGATCGGGGCATTGCGCGGCAGGTCCGGCTTCGCCTCCGTGCCCGGCGCTGCGGGCGGCGGCGCCACGGCCACCACCTCGGGCGCGGGCGGGCCCTTCGCCACGTCGCGTACCGCCTGCTCGGAGTACGGCTCCTTCACCGCCTTGGGCGAGGACTTGAAGTTGTCGCTGTTGCGCGCGGCCGCGGGCGCTGCTGCGGTGGCCGCCGGCGCCTTGCTCTCCGTGACGGCAGGCGCGGGCTTCAGCGGCGTGATCACCACGCCGGTCGACGTCGTCGTGGACCCGCCGTCGCCCGGTGCCTTCAATTGCAGCACCTGTCCCACACGGATCAGGTTGATGTTCTCGAGGTTGTTCCACGCCGCGAGCTCGCGGTAGTCGAGCCCGTGATCGAGCGCAATCTGGTACAGCGTGTCGCCGCGCTTGACCGTGTAGCTCGACGGCCGCCAGTCGGCTTCGGTACCCGTTGCCGCCGACGCGACAGGCGCAGTTGCGGCCGGCGCGGCGGGCGCGGGCCGCGGCGACGGCGCACTGCGATCCTCGACCGGCGCGCGCGTGCGCGACGCGCAGCCGGCCATGATCGTCACCAGGACGACGACGGCCAGCCAGCGCCAAGGCGCGGACACTTGCGCAACAAAGTCACGATCATCAGGCATCAGCAATGGACCACGGAAGGAGCCCGGACGTTCACGCGAGTCCGGACAGGAGCGGCACAAATCTTACCGCATCGAGCGTTTGCTCCTTGAGTCCCGTGGCGGCGAGTTCGAGCACGGTCAGCCGTTGCACGCCGCGTTCGTCGCCCGCTTGCGCGAGCGGCAGCACCATGCGTCCGCCCGGCTTCAGGTACCGCAACAGCGGCGTGGGCACGTGCGTGGCCGCGGCGGTGACGATGATCGCGTCGACGGCCAGCGCCTCGCCCAGGTCGTGGCTGCCGTCGCCATGCTTCAGCGACACATTCTTCAGCTTGAGCGACTGCAGGTGCCGGCGCGCCTTGGTGACCAGCGCGCCGATGCGCTCCACGCTGTACACGTGATGGGCGATGCCCGCGAGCACGGCCGTCTGGTAGCCGCAGCCGGTGCCGATTTCGAGCACGTCGAGGAGGTCGCGGCCGTTGCGGGCGAGTTCGGTCATCCGCGCGACCACCCAGGGCTGCGAGATCGTCTGCCCGTGCCCGATAGGCAGCGGCACATCGTCGTAGGCGCGAATGGCGAGCGCCTCGTCGACGAACACGTGCCGCGGGATCTCGGTCATCGCCGCCAGCACGATCTCGTCGGCGATGCCCTGCTCGCGCAGCCGCTCGATCATCCGCGCCCGCGTGCGCACCGAGGTCATGCCGATGCCTGCGCGCTGCCTTTCGTTATCGCCGAGCATGGCCATTGCCGGTAGCGTCCGGAACCTCTGTCAGCCCGCGAGCCAGCCGGCAACTTCCGGCATGCGTTCGCGGTTGGTGAGGTCGATCTGCAGCGGCGTCACCGACACGTGGCCCGTGGCAACGGCGTCGAAGTCGGTGCCTGCGCCGGCATCGGCGGCAGCGCCGGCCGCGCCGACCCAGTAGACCGTCTCGCCGCGCGGGTTCTGGCTGCGGATCACGTCTTCGGCCTTGTGCCGCCGGCCGAGCCGGGTGACCACCGTGCCTTTGAGCGACGCCAGCGGGACATCCGGCACATTGACGTTGAGCAGCCATGCGCCGGCCGGCATGCGGGCATGGCGGTGCACGATATCGAGCGCCACCTGCGCCGCCGTGTCGAAATGCTGGCCCGTTTTCGAGGCCAGCGAGATGGCCACCGACGGAATGCCGAGCAGGTAACCTTCGGTGGCCGCGGCCACCGTGCCCGAGTAGATCGTGTCGTCACCCATGTTGGCGCCGAGATTGATGCCGGAGATCACCATGTCCGGCAATGCGTCGAGCAGCCCGGTCACGGCGAGGTGGACGCAATCCGTGGGCGTGCCGTTGACGAACATGAAGCCGTTGGGCGCCCGGCGCACATACAGCGGCCGGTCGAGCGTGAGCGAGTTGGAGGCGCCGCTGCGGTCGCGTTCCGGCGCGACGACCGTGATCTGCGCATGCGGTGCCAGTATCGCAGCCAACCGCTCGATCCCGGGGGCGAAGTAGCCATCGTCGTTCGAAATCAGAATACGCATCAGCGAGCAGCGTCCGGTGATATTGCCGCGCAATGCCCGTGCCGGCGCATCCACCAAAATTATAACCCGCGCCTCGCGCGCCCCCTCGCGGCATCGCCGCGCACTTGCCGCATCCTATAATGTCCGGATGCGCAATGCGAACCATTCCGCCGCCGCCGCGATTGCGGCGCCGGCCGGCGGACTCGTCAATGCAGGGTAATCGCCGCGGTGCGACCGCGCTGGCCATCGTGCTGGCGCTGCTCGCCGCGCTCCCGGTCGCCGCCATCGTGCTGCGCGCCGCGACGCCGGGCGCGGGTGCCACGTGGGCGCATCTCACCGCCACGGTGCTGCCGGATTACGTCTTCAACACATTGATGCTCGCGCTGCTGGTCGGCATCGGCGTCGGCGCCGGTGGCACCGCGGCCGGCTGGCTGATCGCCCGCCACCGCTTTCCCGGGAGCGCCTTCTTCGCGTGGGCCCTGCTGCTGCCGCTCGCAATGCCGTCGTACGTGATGGCCTATGCGTACACCGACTTCCTGCAGTACGCAGGGCCTCTCCAGACGGCGCTGCGCAATGCCTTCGGATGGACCCGCGCCGACTACTGGTTTCCCGATGTGCGCACGCTGCCCGGCGCCGCCGTCATGTTCATCTTCGCGCTCTATCCCTACGTCTTCCTGCTCGCGCGTACCGCGTTCCTCGAACGGCCGCCCGCGCTGCTCGAGGCCGCGCGCACGCTGGGCCTCGATGCCCGGGCCACGTTCTGGCGGGTGGAACTGCCGCTGGCGCGGCCGGCGATCGCGGGCGGCATCGCGCTGGCGCTGATGGAGACGTTGGCCGACTACGGCACCGTCGCCTACTTTGCCGTCGATACGTTCACCACGGGCATGTACCGCGCGTGGTTCTCGCTGGGCGACCACACCGCGGCCGCGCAGCTCGCCGTGATGCTGCTGGTGTTCGTCGTCGGCGCCATCGCGCTCGAACGCTCGTCGCGCGGCGCGGCGCGCACGACCGGCGGCGCGCGCATGAAGTCCGCCGTGCGCCAGCCGCCGGCGCGCCTGACCGGCATGCGTGCCGCCGCGGCCACCACGTTCTGCGCCATTCCGTTGCTCACGGGCTTCGTGCTGCCGATCGTGCTGCTCGTGCGACTGCTGCTGGGCGAGACCAGCGTCGTGTGGTCGACGCGCTTTCCGGAATGGGCGTGGAACAGCCTGCGCGTGGCCGTGCTGACCGCCATGATCGCGGTTGCGATTGCAATGCTCGTGACGTACGCGGTGCGCCTCGCCCCCGGACGCCTGACGCGTCTTTCAAGCCGCCTGATGACCCTCGGTTACGCGGTGCCGGGTACCGTGCTGGCCATCGGCGTGCTGCTGCCGCTCGGCGCGATCGACAACGCGATCGCGGCATGGCGGCTCGAGGTCACGGGACGCGCATCCGGCCTCCTCCTGACCGGCACGCTGGTTGCCCTGCTGTATGCCTACGTGGTGCGCTATTTCGCCGTCGCGTGGAACGCGATCGAGCCGGGGTTTGCCCGGATCACCCTCTCGATGGATGCCGCGGCGCGCAGCCTGGGCGCGGGCGTCTGGGGCACGCTGGTGCGCGTACACGCGCCTCTCCTCGCGCGGAGCAGCGCCGCCGCGCTGCTGCTGGTGTTCGTCGATGTGATGAAGGAATTGCCGGCCACGCTGGTGCTGCGGCCGTTCAATTTCGATACGCTGGCCACACAGACCTACCTGCTGGCCAAGGACGAGCGGCTGGCGGAAGCCGCGCTCCCCTCGCTGGCCATCGTGGCGGTGGGTCTGGTCCCGATCATGGTGCTGGCGCGCATGGCGCGCCGCGGCCTGGCCGAGCCCTCGCGCGGGGCGGCCCTCCCGGGCCGCGTCGAGATGTCGGTGTAGCGGCCCTCGCTATTTCCAGCCGGCGCGATCGGCCAGGCGCTGCGCTTCCGCCGTGTTCCTGCCCAGCGTTGCGATCGGCAGCGGATCGATCTTGAACTTGCCGAGCGCATCGAGCGCGGGATTGGCCACGGCTGCGCTTGCGACAACCGGCCACTCGTTGTTGCCATCCGCGAAGTAGCGCTGGGCGTCGTTGCTCGCGAGGTACTCGAGGAACTTGACCGCGTTCGCCTTGTGCGGTGCGCTCCTGAGGATCCCCGCGCCCGAGATGTTGACGTGCGTGCCGTTGCCGGCCTGGTCGGGCCAGACCACGCCGGTCCTGGCGACGACCTCGATGTCCTCCGGCTTGGTGGAGCGCATGAAGCGCGCGTAGTAGTAGGTGTTGGCCAGCGCCACCGCGCATTCACCGGCGGCCACCGCCTTGATCTGGTCCGAGTCCCCGCCCTTGGGCGTGCGCGCCATGTTCGCCACCACGCCCTTGGCCCATGCTTCCGCCTTCGCCGGGCCGAGATGCGCGATCTGCGAACCGATCAGCGACAGGTTGTAAGGGTGGCTGCCCGAGCGCGTGCAAATCCGGTTCTTGTTCTTCGGGTCCGCCAGCGAGTCGTAGGTGCTCACGTCCGCGCGGTCGACCATGGTCTTGTTGTAGACGATCATCCGCGCCCGATAGGAGAAGCCGAACCACTTGCCGTCCGGATCGCGGTACTTGGCCGGAATGCGCTCGTCGAGCACGACCGACTTGACGGGCTGGAAC
>JANNYI010000275.1:0-12184 GCA_031410015.1 Betaproteobacteria bacterium
GCGTGAAGGCCATGCGCGATGCGGTGGCGCTGCCGATCACCGTCAAGCACCGCATCGGTCTCGATACGAGTGAAGACTATGGCTTCGTCCGCGATTTCGTTGGCACCGTGGCCGCGGCTGGCAGCGACGTCTTCATCGTTCATGCTCGCAACGCGGTGCTGAAGGGTCTTTCGCCAAAGGAAAATCGCGAGGTGCCGCGACTGCGCTATGACGTCGTGCATCGCCTGAAGCGCGAGTTTCCCGCGTTGACCATCGTGCTCAATGGCGGGCTCACCGAGTGGACGGCCATCGAGCGCGAACTGGCCGCGGTCGACGGCGTGATGCTGGGCCGCGCTGCGTATCACGATCCGATGGTGCTGGCGCTGGTCGACTGGCGCCTGTTCGGCGTGGAAGCGCAGCCGCCGACGCGGGAAAAGATCCTGCGGGCGATGGTGCCCTATGTGGATGCGCAGCGCGCCCGCGGCGTGCCGTTGCGGGCCATCGCGCGGCACATGCTGGGGCTCTACCACGGCATGCCGGGTGGCCGTCGCTTCCGGCAGATCCTGTCGGATGCCACGCGGTTGCGTGATGCCACGTCAGCGTTGTTGCTCGAAGCGCTGCTGGAAGTGGAGCCGGCGCTGGTGGAGGATGTGGATTAGCGCTGCACGCGTCAGGTCAGCGGTGATGGCGGTCGTGCCTGTGCGCGGTCGCGGGTGGAGCTCCAGGTGACGGCGGGGATGCGAGCTTGTCTGTTGTTGCAGCCGGCACGTCAGGATCCATGTCTTCGGCACCGCCAGGCATTGCCCGCAGAAACCGGTCGGGCGCGATTTCGATCACGATCGTTGTGGCGACGTACAGCGTGACGTAGAACAGTGCGCCGTAGTGGCCGAAGATCACGAAGAAGCCGGTGTAGGTGGCCATCAGCAACACGATCCAGCGCAGAAACACGAGGGCGAAGCGGCGCTTCAGCCGCAATTGGTCGGGCGTTTGCGTGCGCAGCGCGCGATAGAGGTCGACGCCGGACCAGCATGCCGCTGCCACCTGCAGCGCGATGCCGATGCGGAAGCCGCGGTCGGCGAGCATTTCCCGCCAGTCGGCGCCACCGGGTGCCAGCATGAAGATCAGCGGCACGCCCAGCGGAATGGCGACCACGGCGATGACCATCAAACCTGCGCCCACGTAGCCGAATTCGGCGTTGGCGCGCGCCGCCAAACCTTGGTCGTTGGGGGGAGGCAGCAGGAAGCGCGCGATGCCGGTCACGATCACGCCCATCGACAGCAGCGTGTCGATGAAGTACAGCACCAACACATTGGGCGCGGACCAGCCGAACAGCAGGATGCCCGCAACGGGCACGATGTTGCGGACCACGACTTGCGCCAGCGCGAGTGGTGTTGTTGGCAGGACCATGGGCGTGATCCGGGATCGTACGCCGGGAAGCGCGTTGGTGCAGGACTTCCTGATGCATGACGGCGCGCCCCGGATGGGCCATGGTACCGGTACCGCGGCGCGTGTCAGCGAGCGCTGGTTTGGCGCTGCGCGAATGCCGCGATGGACCGGGTCAGCGCATCCAGCGTGAATTCGATGTCCGCATCGGCATGCGCGGTGGAAAGGTACATGAGACCCCGCGGCAACGTTGCCACGCCGTGCTCGACCAGCAGCTCGGTCAGGACCAGCGTGGCATCCTTGTCGACGCGCGCGAGTTCGGCCAGCGTCGGTACCGCGTCGGTGCCCGCAAACAATTGCACGCAGGGGCCGACGCAATTGGCGGTGATCGCAACGCCGAAGCGTTTTGCGGTGGCGCGCACGTGGGTGGCAATGTCCTGCGCGTACCGACCCATCCGCGGATAGACTTCGCTCGCGTGCGCCGCCAGATAATCGAGACAGGCCACGGCGGCGGCCGCCGACAGCGGGTTGCCGTTGTAGGTGCCGCGCAGCATCATCGAGCCGGTGCTCACCGGTTGCATCGCCGCCGCGCTGCCAGTGACCGCGCTGATGGGCAGGCCGGCACCCAGCCCCTTGCCCAGTACCGTGAGATCGGGGGTGACCCCGTAGCGCTGCTGCGCGCCGCCCAGGCCAAGCCGGAACCCGGTGATGACTTCGTCGAAGATCAGCGTGACGCCGTGCGCGCTGGTCAGTTCGCGCACGCGCTGCAAAAATCCTGGTGGTGGCTCGAAGCAGCCGGCATTGATCGCGGCGGGCTCCATGATCACGGCGGCGACTTCGCCGCGCAGCAGTTCGACGAGTCCATCGAGATCGCCCCAATCAAGCACGGAGACGTGATGCAGCGCATCCGGGTCCTGGCCGATCGTGGTGATGCCGTCGCGCCCGGGTTGCGTGGCGAGGTGGATGGCGTCGGACCAGCCGTGATAGTGGCACCGGAACTTGACGACCTGCATCCGCCCCGTGGCGGCGCGCGCAATCCGCAGCGCGACCTGGCACGCTTCCGTGCCCGAGCTCAGAAATGCGCTGATCTGCGCGCCAGGCACCAGTTGCGCGAGCCGTTCGGCCAATTCGAGTTCGGACCGGTTGACCGACCCGACGCGCAGGCCCATGGCCAACTCGCGCTGTACGGCATCGATCACCACCTGGGGACTATGCCCGAGGATCAGCGGTCCGTAGCCCATCGCAAAGTCGACATAGGTGTTGCCATCGATGTCGGTCACGCGCACGCCTTCGGCGCGGACGATGACCAGCGGCACCGGACGTTGTGTGGCGCGTGGTGTCGACGACACGCCGCGCGGCAGGAAGCGGGATGCCAGCAGGTGATGCGCCGTCGATTTCGCGTAGCGGCTGGCGGCCGCCGGCGTTCCCGGCCCGTTGGCTTCGCGCATGTGTTTCGGTGCAACCTTGTCGTCAGTGGAGGGCATCATTGCGGTGTGCGAAGAGTGGCGGCAAGCTCGGGTACCGCGCGATCAAAGATTGGCGATGCTGCGTGTTGTGCCGCTTGCCGCAGCAGCCACCACGCGGAGCACAGGTTGGAAGACAGGATCGGCCGGGTGCCGTGCTTGTTGCGCGCATCCAAAATGGCAGGCAGCGTCAGCATGCCGGTGCCGCTCATCACCGTGGCATCGATCCGGTCGTGGTCCACGCGCGACAGCGCCGCGGCAACTTCGTCGTTGGTCAGTTCGTAGGCGCGAAAGGTGTCCGACATCTTGATGACCTCAACCACGTCGCAGCCCGCGGCGCGCCAGTAGGCGACCGCTTCGGCAGTCAGCCAGTCAGGATACGGCGATACGAGGCATAGCCTGCGCGCGCCCAGGCTGAACAGCGCTGCGGCGATCGCGAGGCTGGCCGTCGCCACCGGCTTGCCGGCGTGCGCGGAGAGATCACGCGACAGCGCGGCGTCGCCTTCGGGCAACAGGCGATACGACGGTCCGGTGAGGCCGATCACCAGCGCGGCCAGGCGCAGATCGCCGAAGGCGGTAACCGCATCGCGATAGAGACCGATGTAGCGCCGGTTGCGCTCTTCGAGTGTGGTGCCCGGCATCGTGGCCAGGCGGGCCGCATACAACGTCATCGCCGGATGGAGCAGGCGCTGCATTTCCGGCTCGACCGACGGATTGGCCGGGGGAACGAGCACGCCGCCCCATGCCGCTGGCCGCACATCCTCGTATCTGATGGTTGCGGAAGTCATGCGGCGTGCGTGGGGATCGGCACCGGGGCCATGTCGAGCATCGCGGCGGTGCGCAGATAGGCAACGGTCTTGTCCGGGTCGGCCGCGATGGCCTTCACCTGGTCCAGCCAGGCTGCGCCACCCGCCACATTGCGGTCGGTACGCGGGATCAGCATCTCGGTGGCAACCCGCCGCCGCTCGTCGACGGCTTGCTCGACGACCTCGATCCCCTGACCGCCCATCGCGTCGACGATGGCAAGCGCCACCGCAAAGGCATCGTGCAGCCCGCAGTTCATGTTCATGCCGCCGCGCGTATTGGTCACGTGCGCGCTGTCGCCCATCAGCACGATGCGGCCGACGCGATAGCGCTGGGCGACACGCTGGGCCACGCTGTAGACATCCTTCATCATCACGCCGGGCAACTGCGCGCAGTGCGGGATGGTTTCCTGCAGCTGCGCCAGGATCCATGCCGGGTCCAGCGCCGTGGCCTCGTCGAACTGCTTCGGCACGCGCAGGATGATGCGCCAGCAGTCGGCCATCTGCAGGAAGCTGACCGAGCGGACGTTGTTGAACAGGTAGGTGACCGGGGCGAGTCCGGGCAGCAACGCGCCGAGATCATCGTCGGTCATCACGCGCAGCACCTTGTCGGGATACTCCGCGCCTTCGAAGGGAATGCCCAGCACATTGCGGACGTCGCTGCGCGCGCCGTCGGCGCCGAGCAGGTACGCACCGGTGTGCTTGTCCACGGCGGCGCCACGGCGAACATTCGCGGTGACCTTGCCGTGCGCCTGCGCCACCTCGACCAGTTCCGCGTCGAACAGCACCTGCGCATGCGGATGCGCGACGAGGCGGTCGAGGATGAGTGGGGTCAGCTGCGCCTGCTCGAGATGCAGGCGAAACGGAAACGCAGTCTCGTCGCGCAGCGCGTCCATCGCAAAGCGGGCGAAGATGCCGGCGTCGGCCGTGCGGTATTGCAAGGCCCGCACGACCTGTCCGCGATGCAGGACGCCGTCGAGCAGCCGCAGGTGATGCAGGATCGCCAGCGTGGGGGGATGAAACGTGGAAGCCTTCGATACGGCGCTCAACGCGGGGCGCTTTTCGAGCACGGTGACGGGGATGCCGGCATCGGCCAGCACCAGCGCCGCGGTCAGTCCCACCGGTCCGGCCCCGGCCACGATCACGCGTTCGGTCGACGTCATGGTGCATCCTTCGCCGACGGCGCGGGCTGGCGCGCCGATGCATACTTGCGTTCCAGTGTCTCGGTGGTCAGCAGGCGTTGCTCCAGCGCGCGGGCGCCGTCGTAGTCCATCAACTGCATGATGGCTTCGATGCCGACCAGGAGATCAGGACGGTCGATCGGCGTACCAGTTTCCATCACCTCCCGCATCAGCGCCAGGGCCGTGGTCATCGCATGAATGGCCGCGGCCGGCAGCATGCGCGGCAGGCTGATGCGGCGCACACCGAGTTCGCGGAGCCTCGGCAGCGGAATCAGTGGCGTGGTGGGCCGCGCGCGGATGCCGAAGCCCATGTTGATCGTGACGGGGATACGCGCCGCGTCGACCATGCGCCGGATTTCATCCTCGGTCTTGACGGCATCCGGGAAGATCATGTCGGCGCCGGCTTCGGCATAGGCGCGCGCGCGCATGGCCGCCCCGTCGATGCCCTCGACGGCAAGCGCGTCGGTGCGCGCGATGATCACGAACGCATCGTCGCGGCGCGCGAGGCACGCGGCTTCGATCTTCTTCACCATCTCGGACAGGGAAACGAGTTCCTTGCCGGGCATGTGGCCGCAGCGCTTCGGCGCTACCTGGTCCTCGATGTTCACGCCCGCCACGCCGGCCTCCTCGAAGAGGCGCACCGTGTGATGAACGTTGATGGGATTGCCGTAGCCGTTGTCGGCATCGGCGGTGAGCGGGATATCGACGCAGCGCGCGAGGTTGCGGCAATGGTCGACGTTTTCGCGCAGCCCCATGACGCCGATGTCGGCGATGCCGAGCAGCGCATTGGACACGGCGGCGCCGCTGGTCGCGGCAGTCTTGAAGCCTGCTGCGGCAACCAGGCGCAGGCTGTACCCGTCGTAGACACCCGGCGCGACGATCAGCTCGTCGGACCGCAGCATGTCGCGCAGTTGTTCCGCCTTGCCGGGCATGCCTCGCTCCTGTCGTGCGCCACCACGCGGAACGGAAGGCGCGGGTATGTGGGAAATCTTGCGCGATGTATCGTTTTATGTATGATACATCATACCATATGGACGAGGCAAAGAACTCCTTCGCGCGCGCCCCTGGACGCAAGACCGGGCGGCTTCGACGCGCCGCTTGTCCGCAGTGGTGACGCACATCGAGGCCGCCGCCAACTGGTTGCGACCGCTCGCCGGTGCGGGCGCGTTGACCCGCTTTTGCAGCATCGACGCTGCGGTTGCCGCACACGGCGGGCGCGTTGCGTCGATGCCCTATTGCCTGCGCGTGCTGGTCGAGAATGTCGCGCGCAATCTCGATGCCACCGGTGCCGATGGCGCGGCCGCGCTGCATGCGCTGTCGCGCTGGCCCGCCGCCACACCGGCGGCGCTCCCGCTCCATGTGACACGCGTGATCCTGCCGGATTCCAGCGGGCTTCCGGTGCTGCTCGATCTTGCCGCGTTGCGCTCCACCGTTGCGCGCGCAGGTGGCGACCCCGCGTGGGTGACGCCGCGGGTGCCGGTCGATCTCATCATCGATCATTCGCTGCAGGTCGACCATGCGGGCACGCCGGATGCGATGGTGCGCAACATGGCCCGGGAATTCACGCGCAACGACGAGCGTTACCGCTTCGTCAAGTGGGCGCAGGCTTCGCTCGGCAACGTGCGCGTGTTCCCGCCGGGCACGGGCATCATCCACCAGGTCAATCTCGAATTCATCGCGACCGTGGTCACGACACGCGAGACGCCGCAGGGCCGGCTGGCGATGCCGGACTTCGTGATCGGTGGCGATTCGCATACGCCGATGGTCAACGGCCTGGGTGTGCTCGGGTGGGGCGTTGGCGGCCTCGATGCGGAAGCCATCCTGCTGGGCCGGCCCAACACCATTGCGCTGCCTCGGGTGATCGGCGTCCGGCTGTCCGGCGCGCTGCCTGCCGGCAGCACCACCACCGACCTGGTGCTCCTTGTCACGCAGCGCTTGCGCGCCCACGGCGTCACCGGCCACTTCGTGGAATTCTTCGGGCCAGCGGTGGCTTCGCTGGCAGTACCGGAGCGCGCGACACTGGCCAACATGGCGCCCGAATACGGCGCCACGGTCGGCTACTTTCCGGTGGACATGCAGACGCTGGCCTATCTGCGCGCCACCGGCCGCGAGGCCGCGCACATCGCGATGGTGGAGTACTACTGTCGTGCCAATATGTTGTTCCGTGATGCGGATGCGCCTGCCCCCGTGTACAGCGAAGAGATCGCCATCGATCTTGCTGGCGCGTTGCCCACGCTTGCGGGACCGCGCCGGCCGCAGGACCGGTTGCCATTGCCGGAGGTGGCGCCGGATTTCCGGCAGCGGCTGCAGCGCAGCGCGCGCGACGACGGCTTCGGCGTCGCTGCTCCCGCGGCCGCGGACAACGTGGCGCATGACCGCCTCGGCCACGGGTCCATCGTGGTCGCCGCCATCACGTCGTGCACCAACACGTCCAATCCGGCGGTGATGGTTGCCGCCGGGTTGCTGGCGCGCAATGCCGTCGCGCGCGGATTGCGGCCACCCGCGTGGGTCAAGACTTCGCTCGCCCCTGGCTCGCAGGTCGTCACGCGTTATCTTGCGGCCACCGGACTGCTGGCACCGCTGGAAGCGCTTGGCTTCCATGTCGTCGGCTACGGCTGCACCACCTGCGGCGGCAAGTCGGGGCCGCTCGACGCCGGCGTGGCCGAAGCGGTGGAGCGCGATGGCCTGGTCGTGGCCACGGTGCTTTCCGGCAACCGCAACTTCGAGGGACGCATCCACCGTCTCGCGCGTGCCAACTACATCGGTTCGCCGCCGTTGGTGGTAGCCTACGCGCTGGCCGGACGCATCGACATCGATCTCGCGCGCGAACCGCTCGGCCACGACGCACAAGGCCGCGCCGTGATGCTTGCCGACCTCTGGCCCGACCGCGACGAACTCGCGCGCACCGTAGCGCAAACCGCCGATCCGGCGCTCTATCGCGCCGTGTATGCAGGCGCCGAGACCGGCACCGACCTGTGGCAGCAGCTGCCTGCGCTCACGCGCGAGTGCTTCGCGTGGGATCCGGCATCAACCTACCTCGTCGAACCGCCGTTCGTCGCGGGTATCGTCGCGGGCGATGCTCTGCCCGCGCGCCTCGAGGGCGCGCGCGTGCTGGCGGCCTTTGGCGATTCGCTGACCACCGATCACATTTCGCCGAGCAGCGAGATCCCGCTGGGAAGCGCGGCCGGCAACTACCTGCAGTCGCTCGGCATTGCGCCGGCGCAGTTCAATACCTACGTGGGCAGGCGCTGCAATCACGAGGTGATGGTGCGCGGCACGTTTGCCAACATCCGCATCCGCAATCGGCTGGTTCCAGGCGTTGAGGGCGGCGCCACGACGCTGTTTCCAACCGGCGAAGTGATGACGATCCATTCAGCCGCGCAGATCTACGCTGCGCAGCAGGTGCCGCTGCTCGTGCTCGCGGGCCGCGACTATGGTGCCGGCAGCAGTCGCGACTGGGCCGCCAAGGGCACGGCCATGCTTGGCGTGCGCGCGGTGCTGGCCGAATCCTTCGAACGCATCCATCGCGCCAACCTGATCAGCATGGGCGTGGTACCGCTGTGCTTCGCGGCTGGATACGACTGGCAGGCGTTGGGACTCGACGGCTCGGAGCGGTACGTGCTCGACGGCATTCGCGAAGGCGTACTCACGGGCACGCCGGTCGACGTGACCGCCGAAGGCAAGACGGGTGCGTTACGCTTTGCCGTGACGGCGGATGTCCGCACCGACGACGAACGCCGCATCCTCACCGCCGGCGGCATGCTGCCCGCGGTTCTGCAATCCATTGAAGCACCCACACGCGAAGCAACGCCATGAAGCTCGATCTGCTGCTGCAAGACGGCCTGCTGGTCATCCCCGACGTCGGCACGGTGTACGGTTCGGTCGGCATCAAGGACGGCCGCATCGTCGCAATCCTCGCGTCCGGCGAGCGCCTCCCGGCCAACGAGACCATCGACTGCACCGACCGCTGGATCATGCCCGGCGTGATCGATCCGCACGTGCATTTCGGATTCGGCTCGCCCGAGCATGACTTTCACACCGAGTCGCGATCCGCCGCCATCGGCGGTGTCACGTCGGTGCTGTCGTTCTATCGCACCGCCGATTTCCGCACGGCCTTCGACGCCTATCGTGCCCGCGCCGAGGCGCAAAGCTGCATCGACTTCGGTTTGCACTTCGGCATCACCAGCCACCTGCACGTCGAGACATTGGCCGAATGCTCGCGGCAATTCGGCGTGTCGTCGTACAAGCTCTACCTGATGTACAAGGGGGCGGCCGGCCTGGCGCAGGGCTTCACCGAGATCGACGACGCGCTGCTGTTTGCGGCGGCGCGCGCCACGGCCGAGATCAAGGGCGCCGTGCTGGGCGTCCATTGCGAGAACGTCGAGGTGATTCCGTTCCTGCGCGAGCCGCTGCGCGCCGCCGGCCGCGACGACCTGCACGCATGGAACGAGCAGAGCCCCGATTTTCTGGAGGCCGAGAACGTGCACCGCGCGCTGTATTTCGCCGGCAAGGTGGGCTGCCCGATCAACATCGTCCACCTGTCGAGCCGCGAGGCGCTGGACGAGGCGCGCCGGCACCGGCGCGCGAACAGGGCGCCCGTGTACGTCGAGACCTGTCCGCATTACCTGTTGCTGGACGACGCGGCGCCGGCCGGCGTGCTGGCCAAGGTCAATCCGCCGGTGCGCAGCCGCGACGATGTCGACGCGATGTGGGAAGGCGTGGCCGATGGCTCGGTAACCACCGTCGGCACCGACCACGTGCCGCGCAAGCGCAGCACGAAGGAGGGCAAGGGCATCTGGGCGTCGAGCAACGGCTTTCCGGGCGTGGCCACCATGCTGCCGATCATGCTGCACGAGGGCTATCACCGGCGCGGCATCGCGCCCGAGCGCATCGCCGCGGTGCTGAGCCGCAATGCGGCGCGGCTGTACAACATGCCGGGCAAGGGCACGCTGGCGGTGGGCGGCGATGCCGACATCGTCGTCGTCGATCCGGAGCTTGCGCGAATCGTCGATGCGGCGGATCTCGAATCGTTTGCCGACTATTCGCCGTTCGAGGGCATGACGCTCAAAGGCTGGCCCGTGCTGACGCTGGTCCGCGGGCGGCGCGTGATGGTCGACGGCCATGTGGTCGACGCTGCGGACGGAGCGGCCGGCGGCCGCTACCTGTCCCGGCTCTGAATCCCTTTCACTTCGCACAAAGGAAACGCACCGTGAGCGACGTACGCATCTGGGACAAGTTCCTGACCCCCCGCGACCAGCAGGTGCTCGCGCAGGCCGGCTACGGCAAGCGTGGCGGCTTCGGCACGCGCCCGGCGCTGTTCATCATCGACGTCCAATACAATTTCTGCGGCGACCAGCCCGAGGATATCCTGCTGGGCCTGAAGCAATACCGCACCCATTGCGGCCGCGAAGCGTGGGACGCGGTCGCGCATATCGAGCCGCTGCTGCACATGGCGCGCGAGAAGAACCTGCCGGTGTTCTACACGGAGAGCGCGCGGCGGCCGGACATGATCGACAGCGGGGTGCAGGTCGGCAAGAACTTTCGCGGCACCGAGCGCACGGTGCAGGAGGGCACGCACGCCACGGAGACCGTCGAGCCGCTCACGCCGCGCCCGCAGGACATCCGGATCGGCAAGCGCAAGCCCTCGTGCTTCTTCGGCACGATCTTCATGAGCCACCTCAACTATTTCGATGTCGACACGCTGATCATGACCGGCTGCACGACGTCGGGATGCCTGCGCGCGACTGCCGTCGACGCCTATTCCTACAACTTCAAGGTCATCATTCCGGAGGAGTGCGCGTTCGACCGCTTCGAGTCGAGCCACGCGATCAACCTGTTCGACCTCAACTGCAAGTACGCGGACGTGATTCCGGTGCGCGAGGTCGCAACCTACATGGCGGGCCTGCCGGTGCGCGCGCCGATGGCGTTGCCGGCCGGCGCCTGAGTGCCTGCACGGTCCGGCGCGGTTTCACTTCAACGAGGATTGGCGACATGATGCTGAAATTCTTCTCGATATTGACGTCCGCGCGCTTCGCGGCAATGGCCGGCGCAACCGTGTTCGCGGGGGTCACAGCCCAGGCGCCCGCGACGGCGCAGGGGACGTACCCCGACAAGCCGATTCGCCTGATCGTTGCGTTTCCGCCGGGGGGCAGCACCGACGTCGTGGGCCGCCTCGTCGCGCAGAAGGTTGGCACGCTCTGGGGCGGCAAGGCCATCGTCGTGGAGAACAAGCCTGGCGCGTCCGGCACGATCGGCACGGGCGAGAGCATCGCGGCCGCGCCGGATGGCTACACGCTCACCATTGGGAACAGCCAGACGCACGGCACCAATGCAACGCTCTTTCCCAAGCTGCCCTACGATCTCGTCAAGGGCGTCACGCCGATCGCGATGCTGGCGCGCACGAAGAATGTGCTCGTCGTTTCCGGCACCTCGCCCTTCCGGACCGTGGACGATCTCCTCAAGGCAGGGAAGTCAAAGCCGCTGAGCTACGCTTCGGTGGGCAACGGTGCGTCGTCGCACATCATCGGTGAATTCATCAGCAAGCAGCACAAGCTCAACGCGGTCCACGTGCCGTACAAGGGCGCGGCGCCGGCGATGACCGACCTGCTTGGCGGGCAGGTGGACTTCATGGCCGCGACCTACGGCAGTGTCGCCGCGTTTGCCAAGGACGGCCGCCTGCGCATCCTGGCGGTCTCCGACGACGAACGCGATCCGCGCCTGCCGGGCGTGCCGACGTTCAAGGAAGCCGGACTGCCATCGCTCGGCCTCGATACGACGATCGGCATCTACGGTCCCGCCGGCCTGCCGCCGGCGATCGTCAACCAGTAAAGCGATGCGATCGGCCGAGTCACCAGGATGCCCGATGTGGCCGCCACGCTGGAAACGGCGGGGTTCGACGTCTGGTTCAAGCCGGCCAGCGAGATGGAGACCTATCATCGCCAGGAGGTGCCCCGCCTCGGCAGGATCATCAAGGAAGCCAACGTCGAGATGAACTAGACGCGAGCCGCGCCGCAGCCTCCTCTTGGGGGCTGCACGGCCGACAATCCAATGGCCTACGAACCAATGCTCACGTTGCTCGGCGCCGCTGAACTTGCGGGGGCCTACCGCGCGCGAACGTTGTCGCCGCGCGAAGTTGCGCAAGCGTGTCTCGCGGTCATCGAGGCCCGCAATCCTGCGCTCAATGCCTTTCTGGTGGTCGACGGCGAGCGCGCGATGGAAGCCGCGGCGGCATCCGAACAACGGTGGATGTCCGGCATGCCACGCGGATGTCTCGACGGCGTTCCCGTCACGGTCAAGGACCTGTGCCCGACCGTGGGCATGCCCGCGCGCAGCGGTTCGCGCACGACGTCGGCGGCGCCGGGCACCGACAACGCGC
>JANNYI010000276.1:0-2251 GCA_031410015.1 Betaproteobacteria bacterium
GGAAGTATGCCAAGGATCAAGGAAATTGGCATTGAACATGGCGCTACGATGGTTGATCTAGCATGCGACGAAGCGTTGTTATCCTGCGCGCTAGCCCCAAGGTGGAGAGCGATCGACCATATCGAGCGATCCGGAATGCGATCAATGCGTCATTGTGCGGTAGCTCGGTTAACAAATAGCAGATGCGATTGACGTAGAAAATACCCGGAACGATCCACTGATCTTCATCGCCATCTAACACGGTCCAAACAAATTGCCGCGGGTATTCGCGGACAAGCTGCAGGTCTTCACCAAATGTTTCTAGACCGTGCCCACCCCAAATATCGAACTGTGCGGCCGGGTGCCGAAATGGGCGGAAGTATTCGTAGAACACGTCCTCGTGGAAACACATTGGCGCCACTCTCAGCTTTGCGCTCAAGATTGAATCCTACAACAAAGTTTGACTTTTATATAACAATCTCATTACCAGTAGCCACTCCCAAGCCAACCACCATGCCATTTTTGTAAACCCTACCCCACAAAAACCAGCTCGGTCTCCCTTCCCCGCTGGTGGAAAATCACCGCCCTCTGCCGCAACCTCCGCCCGATCGCCCGCGCCGTATCCCGCGGCAGCCCCACCACCAGCACACTCCCCGCGCCCGACCCCGCATACCCCTCCTCCTGCAGGACCTCGTCGAGGCCCTCCTGCGCGTGAACGCAGGCGGCCGTCTCCAGCCCCTCCCGCGCCAGCAGCGCATCCAGCCGGGGATTGGGCTGGCCGACGCGCAGCTCGATCATGGGGGCGCTACGCACGGTTGATCCGCCGGGTCCGGTGCCCGACGGTGATGACCTGCCCGTGCCGGGACAGCACGGCATACAGCCCGGACAGGCGCCGCACTTCGTTCTTGGCCTTGGAGGCCGCCGCCAGCCGCTTCTGCGCGGCCTTGTCCATGTACAGGATGATGGCGCCGTGGTGGTCGTGCGCCTCGCGCCCGTAGGACAGCAGCATGTCGAGGGCGTCGGACGCGATGCCGCGCTGCTGCATGCGGGTACGGGCATGGGACGTAAGGGGAGAGGTGTTCATGGCGGGCCTCCAAGGGTCGGGAAGCCAGTCTGCGACCCCCGGTGGCTCACAGCGTGAGCCTGTGGCCCGGCGCACGGACGCCCCCCGCAATTGGTGCTTGAATGCCCGTCCACCCCCTTGGAAGGCGCACCGCCATGACCTGGTTCCTGATCGCCCTGCTGGTAGCGCTGGGCGGCATCTTCGCCGCCTGGCAGCGCGGCAAGCGCATGCCCGTGGTGGTCCCGAAACCACCAGCGCCTGAAGGCAATCGCATCAACGTCAACGACCCCGGGGAGGTCGCGCGCCACGCCAGGGAGTTCGGCGTGGATGCCTACGACTTGAAGGGCGCCGTGCAGGACGTGGGCCCCGGCGTTGATGCGGTGCGCAAGGCGCTGCGCGACAACAAATAGGGCGATCCGGGAGGTGGCCGCAGGCGCCGGCCTGCGCTAGCATGCCCTCCATGAAAACCATCCTCCTCCGCACCGTACGGGCCACAGCGCTCGCCCTCGCCACGCTGGCCACAACCGCCCAGGCCCAGGACGACTACCCCAACCGCACGATCCGCCTGCTGACGGCCGCGGCCCAGGGCGGGACTACGGACATCCTCGCAAGGGTGTTCGCGGCCAAGCTCTCGGAGACCTTCAAGCAAACGGTGATCGTCGACAACAAGGCCAGCGCCTCGGGCGTAGTGGCCGGCGAGATGACGGCCACTGCCAAGCCCGACGGCTATACCCTGCTCCTCTGCTACCACCAGCACACGGTCAACGCGGCGCTCAACCCCAAGCTCCCCTACCACCCGGTCAACAGCTTCACGCCGATCACGCAGCTGACCTCGGCGGCGCAGATCCTCGTGATCCATCCCTCCTACCCGCCGAAGAACCTTGCCGAGTTCATCGTCTGGACGAAAGCGCACCCCGGCCCGCTCAACTTCGGCTCGGCCGGGATCGGCAGCGGCGGGCACCTCGCGGGCGAGCTCTACAAGCAGCTCTCGGGCACCAAGGCCGAGCACATCCCCTACAAGGGCTCGGGCCCGGCGCTGGCGGCGATGCTCGCCAACGAGTACCAGTTCAACTTCGCCGGCCTGCAGGCCGCGCAGCCACACATCCGCTCGGGGCGGATCCGCGCGCTGGGCATCACCTCCGCCAAGCGCCTCGCCGTGATGCCCGACCTGCCCGCCATCGCCGAGCAGCTGCCGGGCTTCGAGATCGT
>JANNYI010000277.1:0-5079 GCA_031410015.1 Betaproteobacteria bacterium
AGCCCAGCGTTTGCAGGAGATCACCGTCCGCTGCAACATCCACTGCGTCCCACCGCTGCGCAATCGCCGGCAGCGCGCCACCAGCAGGCGCGTCCATGAAGGTGAGTTGTTGACCCAGATCCACCCCGATTTCCAGCACGGTGATCGGTCGTCCCAATTGTGCCGCGTGCGCCTCGAGGAGGTGCCGCATGTACCAGTAGCGCAGGAATCGAATCGGAAAGCGGGTAATCGAATCGGGCGACTTCGGGAAGTAGGCAGCGCGCATCCTGTCGACCACACCGTAGGACCTGAGGCTCCAGCCTGCGGGCCAGTACGGTGACAATGCAACGTTGTCGTTTGCGTTCAAGGGTCACCTCAAGCGAGGATCTCGGCGGCCAGAAGCGCCGAGCCAATGGCCGACGTCGTCGCCGCAGATCGGTTTGAGCCCCCGCGCAAAGCCAGGACGGATAGAACCAGCAGCACTGCAATCAAGAAAATCGACGCGCTCGAAGACCGAAGCCCCAGCGCGAGCGCAAGGCCAACCACACCAATAATCGCTGCAAACCGGTATCGGCTCCGCAGACCAAGTCCGCACGCGCCAAAGAACCGCTTTGCGGCAAAGTTGCCGGTAAGGGTGGCGATTGAAGCGATGATCAGCACCGCAGGCACCAGGAAGTCGATGGCGTCGGCCGCGCGCGAGACAAAGTCGAAACTGGTCATGAAGGCACTCGAAGTTGTGACGGCTTAACCGCGGTTTGGAAAGACGGCTGTGGCGGGCACCCACAACCATCAAGGTCAGGCTCGTGACCTGCGAGGCGCTCTGTTGCACCTCCGCATGCGCAACCGTGGCTGCAACCGTGGCTGCAACCGCTGCAGGTGCCATTCGGCCGACGAATGCTACAACAAAAATATTAGCGCGCGGCAATCTGCGCCTCGACGGAAATTGATACCGCGAACGGAACCGGCTGCGAATTCCGTGGTCGGTGTCCTCAGTGAGCTGAGGGTCGGCATGTCGTCGGCAGATCGCGAAGGCGCGCTGCCATCGACCCACATGCGCGCAATGCGCGTCAGCGCGTGCGCTCGATCTCGATGCCGAGTTCGCGCACGCCGGCCAGCGCGGCGAGCTTGGCCACGCGCACCTTCACCCACGGCGCGCCGAATTCGGTGAGCACGATGGCCGCCACCTCGTGCGTGAAGCGCTCGAGCAGCGGCGGCGGCGAACCCCTCGCAAAGGCCTGGATGCGCGCGACGACCGCGCTGTAGTCGAGCGCATCGGCAAGCTCGCCGCTGGTGAACGCCTTCGCCGACGCCATGCCGATCTCGAGATCGAGACGGATGGTCTGCGGCAGATGGCGCTCCCATTCGTACACGCCGATGCGGGTCTCGACCCGCAGGTCGTGGATGAAGATCTTGTCCATGGCGAAATCCGTAGAGCCGGTGACAGTTGGCAGCGCCGCTTTCGGCGCGGCAACCCGGCCGTGCATTTTCCGGTGGTGCGTACGTCGATGCGCTAGAATCGTCACCGATTCTACCTCGCGCACTTCCACCCCGGACCCATCATGCTCGCCGCCACTCTCATCGTCGTGGGCGCTTACCTGATCGGGTCCGTTTCGTTTGCGGTGATCGTGAGCCGCGCCTTCGACCTGCCCGATCCGCATGAATACGGCTCCGGCAATCCCGGCGCCACCAACGTGCTGCGCACCGGCAACAGGAAGGCTGCGGTGCTGACGCTGGCCGGTGACGGCCTCAAGGGTTTCGTCGCCGTGATGCTGGCGCAATGGCTGGCGCCGCTCGCGGGCGCCCCCGGATGGGTCGTTCCCGCGACCGCGCTCGCGGTGTTCGTCGGGCACCTGTTTCCGGTGTTTCATCGCTTTGCCGGCGGCAAGGGCGTAGCCACCGCGGCCGGCATCATGTTCGCGCTGCATTGGCCGCTCGGCCTTGCGCTGCTGGTGGTGTGGGCAGCGATGGCCTTCGGCTTCAGGATCTCGTCGCTGGCGGCGTTGACCGCGGCCGTGCTGATGCCGCTCGGAGCGTTCGACGTCTTCGGCAATGCACTGGTGGCGTGGGCCTCGGTGCCGATCTGCATCCTGCTGTTCTGGCGGCATCGCGCCAACATCAGGCCACTGCTCGACGGCAAGGAGCGCCCGATCGGGCGCACCTGACGCGGCCCGGGGCCACCGGCGCGATGCCCGTCTTCAGGCGCGGTGACGTCGACCTCTTCTACGAGGTCCGCGGCAGCGGCAAGCCGATGCTGCTGCTGGCCGGCCTCGCCGCGGACAGTTCGTTCTGGGTGGCTGCCGTCAACGCGCTCGCCGAGCGGCGGCAGGTCGTCCTGATCGACAATCGCGGCTGTGGCAAGACCACGCCGCTCAATGCCGCGTCGAGCATCCGCGCGATGGCGGACGACAGCATGGCGCTCGCGGCGCACCTGCAACTCGCACGGGTGGACGTGGTCGGCCATTCGATGGGCGGGATGATCGCCCAGGCGTGCGCGCTGCACCATCCGGACCGCGTCGACCGGCTGGTGCTCGCCGCCACCGCGCCGGTGAACAGCGCGCGCAACAACGACCTCTTCGCCACGTGGACGACGATGTTCGACACCGTCGACCGGGCGACGTGGTTTCGCAATCTCTTCTTCTGGGTCTTCTCGACGCGGTTCTTCGACGACACGGCCAAGGTCCGCGCGCTCGTGCAGCTCGCCACCGGCTACCCCTACCAGCAGAGCAGCGAGGCGCTGCGCACCCAGGTCGCCGCCGTGGCGGCCTTCGACACCACCGGCGCGCTGGCATCGATCCGCGCGCCCGCGCTGGTGCTGGCCGGCACCGACGATCAGCTGTTTCCCGTCGCAGGCAGCGCGGCGTTTGCGCGGGCGCTGCCCCGCGCGACCTTCGCGGCCATCGATGGCGCCGCGCACTCCATCCCCAACGAATTCCCGCAGGCGTTCACGCGCAGCGTGCTCAACTTCCTGGAGACGCCACCGGCGCATTGAGCGACGCGAGTTCCCAGCGCGGCCTGACGGTGAAGGCGCAGTCGCCGTGCTCTCCGGCGGCCAGCCGCAGCGCGCCCACCAGCGCGATCATCGCGCCGTTGTCCGTGCAGAACGCGAGCTCGGGAAAGTACACGCGGGCGCCCCGCGCGGTTGCATCGCGGACGAGGCGGGCGCGCAGGTCGCGGTTGGCACCCACCCCACCCGCCACCACGAGTCGCGACCGGCCGGTGGCCGCCAGCGCCGCCATCGCCTTGGCGGCCAGCACGTCGACGATCGAGCACTGGAATTCATGCGCGATATCGGCCTTGCGCGCCTCGGTCAGCGAAGCAGGCGCACCCCCGCCCGCTTCGCGCCTGGCAAGTGTCGCCACGGCGGTCTTCAACCCCGAGAAGCTGAAATCGAGATCGCCCGAATCGAGCATCGGGCGCGGCAGGCGCACGGCGCCCGGCGTGCCCTGCTCCGCCAGCGCGGCCAGCGCCGGCCCGCCGGGATAGGACAGCCCCAGCATCTTCGCTGTCTTGTCGAAGGCCTCGCCCGCGGCATCGACGAGCGTGACGCCCAGCAGGCGGTAGCTGCCGACCCGCTCGACGTCGAAAAGCTGGCTGTGGCCGCCGGACACGAGCAGCGCGACAAAGGGAAACGCCGGCTTGTCCGTGGCCAGCAGCGGCGACAGCAGGTGCCCTTCCAGATGGTGGACCCCGACGACCGGCCGGCCCAGTGCGAAGGCCAGCGCGGACGCCACGCCGGCGCCGACCAGCAGGGCGCCGGCCAGTCCCGGCCCCTGGGTGAAGGCGACGCCATCCAGATCGGCGAGCGTGAGCCCGGCGCGTTCCAGCACCGCCCGGACCAGCGGGATCACGCGCCGGACGTGGTCGCGGGAGGCCAGTTCCGGCACGACGCCGCCATAGTCCTGGTGCATGGCCACCTGGGAGTGCAGCGCGTGTCCGAGCAGGCCGGCGACCGTGTCGTACACGGCCACGCCCGTCTCGTCGCAGGAGGTCTCGATACCCAGCACACGCATGCAAAGCCGCCTTTACGCCGCGGAAAACCTGAAATCATACAGGGGCTTGCAGGTTTTCCCGATCTCGACTATAGTAGCGGGCTGCCGATCAACATCGGCGCAGCACCGCAATTGGCTGCATGCATTCCTGACCCAAGCAACTTCGACCAAGAAACCTAGGAAAAGATACCCATGCCGAGCGTCCGCGTCCGCGAAAACGAGCCCTTCGAGGCAGCGCTTCGCCGTTTCAAGCGCACCATCGAAAAAACGGGCCTGCTGACGGAACTGCGAGCCCGCGAGTTCTACGAAAAGCCCACGGCCGAGCGCAAGCGCAAGAAGGCTGCCGCGGTCAAGCGCCATTACAAGCGCATCCGCAGCCAGCAGCTGCCGCCGAAGCTGTTCTGACCGGCAACGTGCATCGCGGTCCGCGTGAGCGGGCTGCGCGCAGGGCAAGGCAAGGGGCGAAGCGATTCGCCCCTTTTTGTTTCCGCAGTCCAGTGCAGGTTGGAGCGACGAGACCACGATGACCCTCAAAGAGCGCATCACGGACGACATGAAGACGGCCATGCGCGCGAAAGACGCGGCGCGCCTGTCCACCATCCGCCTCGTGCTCGCCGCGATCAAGCAGCGCGAGGTGGACGAGCGCATCGTCGTCACCGATGCCGACGTGTTCGCCATCCTCGACAAGATGGTCAAGCAGCGACGCGACTCGATCACGCAGTTCGAAGCCGGCAAGCGCCCCGACCTGGTGGCCATCGAGCGCGCGGAGCTCGACGTGCTCGCCACCTACCAGCCGCAGCCCTTCACCGCCGCGGAAGTCGATGCCCACATTGCCGCAGCGATCGCCGCCACCGGCGCCGCAGGCCCCGCGGGCATGGGCAAGGTGATGGCCGAACTCAAGGGCAGGCTCGCCGGGCGCACGGACATGACCGCCGTGGCCGCCAGGGTCAAGGCGAAACTCGCGCCCTAAAATGGCGTTGCCGGCGCCTTCGGCGCACCATGGAGCCCTGGTGACTCGGCGCGATGATCCCCAACGAATTCATTGAAACGCTGCTCGGGCGCGTCGACATCGTCGAGGTGATCGATCGGCTCGTCCCGCTGAAGAAGGCCG
>JANNYI010000278.1:0-9467 GCA_031410015.1 Betaproteobacteria bacterium
TCGTCCAGTTGTTCCTCTGGTTCTTCGTGCTGCCCGAGTTGCTGCCCAAGGGCATGGGTGACTCCCTGAAACAGATGACGCCACCGTGGGCGTCGTTCGTACCCGCGGTGATCGGGCTCGGACTCTTCACCGCCGCACGCGTCAGCGAGCAGGTCAAGGCCGGCATCCAGTCGCTGTCGCGGGGTCAGCTGATGGCGGGCACGGCGCTGGGGCTCACGCTGCCGCAGACGTATCGTTACGTACTGCTGCCGATGGCATACCGGATCATCATGCCGCCGCTCACGTCGGAGACGATGAACCTCATCAAGAACACGTCGGTGGCGCTTACGATCGGCCTGATCGAGCTCACCGCGGCGGCGCGCTCGCTGCAGGAATTCACGTTCCAGGTGTTCGAGGCATTCACCGCGGCGACGCTGATCTACATCGTCGTCAACCTCTGCGTCGTCACGTTCATGCGCTGGCTCGAGAAGTCGGTGGCCGTGCCGGGCTTCATCGGCCACGCTGCCGTCGGCGGAGCGCACTGACCATGGTCGACTTCGATTTCAATGTCATCCAGCGGTCGTTCGTCTATCTCTTCCGCGAGGGGATGACGTTCACGCTGACGCTCACCGGGATGGCGGCGTTTGGCGGCATCATCCTCGGCACGCTGCTCGCGATGATGCGGCTGTCGTCGCACAAATGGCTGTCGCTGCCAGCCACCGGCTACGTCAACCTGATCCGGTCGATCCCGCTGCTGCTGGTGATCTTCTGGTTCTACTTCCTCGTGCCGTACATCGGCGCGTACATCATCGGGTCCAGCACGCCGATCAAGGTGGGTGCATTCGCCTCGTCGGTGATCACGTTCACGCTGTTCGAGGCCGCGTACTACTCCGAGATCATGCGGGCGGGCATCCAGTCGATTCCGCGCGGCCAGGTCTGGGCGGGCTACGCCATCGGCCTCAACTACTGGCAGACGATGGCCACCGTCGTGCTGCCGCAGGCCTTCCGCAACATGGTGCCGATCCTGCTTACGCAGACGATCATCCTGTTCCAGGACACGTCGCTCGTCTACGTGCTGTCGATCACCGATTTCCTCGGCGCCGCTTCCAAGGTGGCGCAGCGCGACGGCCGCCTGGTGGAAATGTACATCTTCGCCGCGCTGGTCTATTTCCTGATCAGCTTCGGCCTCTCGCAGGTGGTGAAGCGCCTGCAGCAGAAGATGGCCATCATCCGTTGAACCTCAAGTCGTCATTCCAGAGCAACCAGACGCGGGACTGCATACCATGCCGATGATCGAAATCAAGGACGTGTCGAAGTGGTACGGCAGCTTTCAGGTGCTGACCGACTGCACCACGCATGTGGACAAGGGCGAGGTGATCGTCGTCTGCGGGCCATCGGGTTCCGGCAAGTCGACGTTGATCAAGGTGGTCAACGCGCTGGAGCCGTTCCAGAAAGGCGATGTCGTCGTCGACGGCATCAAGGTCAACGATTCCAAGACCAACCTGCCCAAGCTGCGTGCGCGCGTCGGCATGGTGTTCCAGAATTTCGAATTGTTTCCGCACCTCACGATCACGCAGAACCTTACGCTGGGCCAGATCAAGGTGCTGGGCCGCAGCCAGGACGAGGCGGTGGTGCGCGGATTGAAGTATCTCGACCGCGTGGGCCTCATCGCGCAGAAGGACAAGTTCCCCGGCCAGTTGTCCGGCGGCCAGCAGCAGCGCGTGGCCATTGCCCGCGCGCTGTCGATGGATCCCATCTGCATGCTGTTCGACGAGCCCACGTCCGCCCTCGATCCGGAAATGGTCAACGAAGTGCTGGACGTGATGGTGGGCCTCGCCAAGGAAGGGATGACGATGATGTGCGTCACCCACGAGATGGGCTTCGCGCGCAAGGTGGCCAATCGCGTGATCTTCATGGACAAGGGGTTCATCGTCGAAGATGCCACCAAGGAAGACTTCTTCGGCAAGCCGCGCTCCGAGCGGGCGCAGCAGTTCCTGTCCAAGATCCTGCAGCACTAGCGTCCGCACAGCGGCAGTGTGGAGCACGTTGTCTGCGGTAGCCGTACGCCACGGAGCCCATCCATGAACCTCTCCCGTCTCCTGGCCTGCGCGCTGGCGCTGGTCGCGGGTTCCGCCGCCGCGCAGTTCCCCGATCGCACCATCACGATGATCGTGCCGTTTCCGCCGGGCGGCGTCGCCGATGCGGTGGCGCGCCCCGTGGCCGATGCGATGAGCCGCGACCTGAAGCAGCCTGTGGTGATCGAGAACAAGCCGGGCGCCGGCGGCGGCATCGGGATGGCGCAGGTGGCCAGGGCCAAACCCGACGGCTATACGATTCTGTTGTCGCTGTCGTCGTTCACGGTGCTGCCCGAGGCCGACAAGATCCTCGGGCGGGCGCCGATGTATCAACTGGCGGATCTGAAACCCGTGGCCCGTTTCACCGCCGACCCCACGGTGTTCGTCGTGCGCGCCGAGGCGCCGTGGAAGACACTGCAGGATTTCATCAACGATGCGCGCGCCAATCCGGGCAAGTTCACCTATGGATCGTCGGGCAACTACGGCACGATGCACGTGCCGATGGAGATGTTCGGCGGCGCGGCCGGAGTCAAGATGACGCACGTTCCGTACACCGGCGCCGGGCCGGCCATCGTGGGCCTGCTCGGCGGGCAGGTGGATGCGCTGGCCACCGGACCGGCGTCCATCGTGCAGCAGATCAAGGCCGGCAAGGTGCGCGCACTGGCGCAATGGGGCGACACGCGCCTCGCGGCATTACCCGACGTGCCCAGTCTCAAGGAGTCGGGCACCAACGTCGAATACGCGCAGTGGTCGGGCTTGTTCGTGCCGGCGGCCACACCGGAACTGATCGTGCGCCGGTTGCGCGATGCCGCGCGCGCGGCCGCCATCGACGAGCGGGTGAAGCAGGTGCTGGGCGCGGCGGGCAGCCCGATCCAGTATCTCGACGCGCCCGAGTTCCAGCGCTACGTCGACACCGACGCCGCGAAGATGGCCGACGTGGTCAAGGGCATCGGCAAGGTCGAGTAAGGTATCGCCGCCATGGACAAGGGCCGCGCAATGCAGCCCTTGTCCGCGCGTCAGACAGCGCGCGGATGTCAGCGCGCCGTTGCCAACACTGCACCGGTCAGAACGGGTAGCGCATGATTGCAGCCAGGCTGCCCCCGCCCGGAATGTCGGCACGGCGCTCGCCCAGCACCCGCGCTCCGGACAGCAACGCGCGTCCGGCAATCTGGTCCACCACGCCTTGCCGCGCAATGCCGCCGCTGTCGCCGAACACGACGGCACCGGTGACTTCATCGACGTGGCCGGGAATGATTTCGTCGATGTCCACCAACAGCACCGAGACTGCGCCGAACGTGGCAGCGCGCGCGGCCTGCGCGATATCGGTGGTGGCGCGGCCCTGCGTGACGCGCAACGCGAACTCGTCATGCAGCGCCTTCAACTCGTCGCGATGCAGCCCGTCCAGCACCTGTCGCGCCGCTGCCGCGAGGTCGGCGTCGCTCACGAGTTCCGGGTTGCCGGGGATGCCCGCGATGGCGAGGTGGGCGTAGGTATTGATCGAACGATAGATCGCATCGAGTGGCTGCGTCGAGGCGAGTATCAGCGGAATCTCGCGGCCCGCCAGATGCTCGCGCAGCGCCTGATCCACCTGCCGCGCGTATTGACGCAGACGCACTTTCTGACCTTCGGCGCCCTGCAGCCGTCCGCTCGGCGTGCGGCCGAGAATGGATGCCTTGCCCACCGCGCTGGCGGCGTCTTTGGGCAGGTCTGCAACCTTGACGGTCTGCGCCGGCAGTTCGCCCGAGACCTCGACCATGCGTACCGAACCCTGCGCCAGGGCCAGCACCATCGCCGATTGGGGCACGGTCACGGCGCGGAGCAGCGGCTTCATGAAGAAACGGTCGCCGGTCTCGACGACGGGTTCCAGCGCGTTGGGCAGACGATAGGTCAGGACGCGCTCGGGCGTAGCAAAGACCGCCAGGCTGCGGGCCTGGTGCGCCCAGAACTCATCGTCCTCGATCAGGTCATCGATGGCATCGCCGATGGCCGCGACGTCCTTCTTGTCAACACCCTGCGCGTGCAGGGCTTCAAGACCGGTGCGGGCCAGATTCTTCATCTCGATGCGGTCGGCCTGTGCCGCCTGGGTCAGCGGCGTCGTGCCGAGATAGAGCGACAGGCAGGCCGCGCCGCGTACCGAGAACAGTCGCTCGATGTCCGAGCGTGATGGGATGTCGACGTGAAGCATTGTTGTTTTTCTCCTTGCGGCCGGCGCGGCATTGAGCAACGCGACCGGGGGCCGTGTTGCGCCATGGTTATCGGGAAGTGGAAGCATCTCGACGCCGTAGTGAACGGCCACCGCCGTCGAGCAGCACCGCGTAAACCGCGCGTCGGTCAAGATGATACGGCAGGCGGCAATGCACCACAATACGACAGACCCCGTGCCGTGCGATAATCGACCTTTGCGTGCTCCCTTCCGCGATGGACAATCTCCTCTCGCTGGCGGGCCGTTCGGCGCTCTCGCCGTTTCGCCTGTCCAAGCTGCTGCAGAGCCTCACGCACGTCCATCCCGCGCACGCCGTCGCGGATCTGCAGGCCACATTCCGTCACTTCGTCGAACTCGCGCGACCGCTGCGTGCGGACGAGCGCCGCACGCTCGACGACCTTCTGACCTATGGCGAAGACGCCGGTGGCGCAGTGTCGACGCCGACTGCGCGCTGGCTGGTGGTGCCGCGACCCGGCACCATTTCGTCGTGGTCGTCCAAGGCCACCGACATCGCCCGCAACTGCGGCCTCGACGCCGTGCGCCGCATCGAGCGCGGCGTCGTGTTCGACGTACGCACTACGGATGGCGCGCCGCTCGCCGCAACCGCGCAGGCAGCGTTGCTCGCGCTGATCCACGACCGGATGACCGAGGCCGTGCTGCCCGATGTGGATGACGTGGGGCAGCTGTTTGCGCATGTGCCGCCGCCGCCGCTGACATCGATCGCGCTGCTCGCGCATGGCCGCGGCGCATTGGAAACGGCCAACGTCGAACTCGGCCTGGCGCTGGCGCCGGACGAAATCGATTATCTCGACGAGCATTTCCGGCGCTTGCAGCGCGATCCCACCGATGTCGAGCTGATGATGTTCGCGCAGGCCAATTCGGAGCATTGCCGGCACAAGATCTTCAACGCCGACTGGATCGTGGATGGCGTGCCGCGGCCGCGCAGTCTCTTCGCGATGATCCGCGAAACGCATCGCGCCCATCCGGGCGGCACCGTCGTGGCCTATTCGGACAACGCGGCGGTGATGGAGGGTGCCACCGTAGCGCGCTTTCACCCGCGCGAGGGCGGCCGATATGGCGCCGCCGACGAACTCACGCACACGCTGATGAAGGTGGAGACGCACAACCATCCCACCGCCATCGCGCCGTTCCCGGGCGCGGCCACCGGCGCGGGCGGCGAGATCCGCGATGAAGGTGCCACCGGCATCGGCGGCAAGCCCAAGGCCGGCCTCACCGGCTTCACCGTGTCGCACCTGCGCATCCCCGGGTTGCCGCAACCGTGGGAAGCGGCAATCGATGGCGGTCCCGATCCGGTGGGCAAGCCCGAGCGCATCGCCTCGGCGTTCTCGATCATGCTGGAAGGACCGATCGGCGCGGCGGCGTTCAACAACGAATTCGGCCGGCCCAATCTCGCCGGCTACTTCCGCACGTTCGAGCAGCACGTGGGCGGCGAATGGCGCGGCTATCACAAGCCGATCATGCTGGCCGGCGGCATCGGCAACATTCGCGCTGACCACACGCACAAGCATCCGCTGCCGGACGGAACGCTGCTGGTGCAGTTGGGCGGCCCGGGCATGCTGATCGGGATGGGCGGCGGCGCGGCGTCGTCGATGGCCACCGGCGTCAACACCGCGGACCTCGACTTCGATTCGGTCCAGCGCGGCAATGCCGAGATGGAGCGACGCGCGCAGGAAGTCATCGACCGCTGCTGGCAACTGGGCGCGGCCAATCCGATCCTGTCGGTTCATGACGTGGGAGCGGGCGGCCTGTCCAACGCGTTGCCCGAGTTGGTTCACGGCGGCGCCGCCGGCGGCACGTTCGACTTGCGCGCGATACCCAGCGAAGAGTCCGCGATGGCCCCGCGCGAGATCTGGTGCAACGAGGCGCAGGAGCGCTACGTGCTGGCGATCCCCCCGGCCGCGCTGACCGCATTCGCCGCCCTGTGCGCGCGCGAGCGTTGCCCGTTCGCCGTCGTCGGCACCGCCAATGCCGAAGGTCAACTGATCGTGGCCGATCCGCTCTTTGCCAACAACGCGGTCGATGTCCCGCTCGACGTGATCCTCGGCAAGGCGCCGAAGATGACGCGCGATGTGCAACACGTGACGCGCGTGTTGCCGCCGCTCGACACGGCCCGGATCACCGTGCGCGACGCCGCGTTTCGCGTGCTGCAGTTGCCCGCCGTGGCCGACAAGACGTTCCTGATCACGATCGGCGATCGCACGGTGGGCGGGCTGTGCTCGCGTGACCCGATGGTGGGGCCGTGGCAGGTGCCGGTGGCGGACGTCGCCGTGACGCTGATGGACTTCACCGGCTACGCGGGCGAAGCGATGGCGATGGGCGAGCGCACGCCGCTCGCGCTGATCGACGCGCCGGCCTCGGGCCGCATGGCGGTGGCCGAGGCCATCACCAACATCGCGGCGGCGCCGATTGCGCGCATCGGCGACATCAAGCTCTCCGCCAACTGGATGGCGCCGGCCGGCCATCCGGGCGAGGACGCCGCGCTGTACGACACCGTGCACGCGGTCGCGATGGAAACCTGCATGCGTCTGGGCCTCGCCATTCCGGTGGGCAAGGACTCGATGTCGATGCGCACCACGTGGACCGACGCGGGTGTGGACAAGGCGGTGACCGCGCCCATTTCGCTGATCGTATCGGCATTCGCGCCGGTGGCGGACGTGCGCGGCACGTTGACGCCGTTGTTGCCGACCACTGCCGGACCATTGAGTCTGGTGCTGCTCGACATCGCGGCCGGCTGCCGCCGCCTGGGCGGTTCGGCGCTCGCGCAGGTGTTCGGGCAACTCGGCAACGAAGTGCCCGATCTCGATGACCCGGACGCACTGGCTTCGTTCTTCGCTTTCGTCCAGCATCACGCAAAGGATGGCGAGATCGTCGCGTATCACGATGTGTCCGACGGCGGTCTCTTCGCGGCGCTGGCCGAGATCGCGTTTGCCAATCATTGCGGTCTCGACATCACGCTCGATGGCATCGACGCGGCGACGCTGCCCGCGCTCTTTGCCGAGGAGCTGGGCGCCGTGATTGCCGTTCGCGCCGCCGATGCGGCAGCGCTGGTCCGCGCCGCACAGGACGTGGGCCTTGCTGCGGCGATCATCGGCACACCGGCCGGCACCGGGCGCCTGCGCATCGTGCGCCACGGCCAGGTCGTGCTCGACGAAACGCGCATCGATCTGCACCGCGCATGGTCCGCCACGTCGCACGCGATGCAGATGGCGCG
Source organism: Betaproteobacteria bacterium (assembly GCA_031410015.1). Classification (GTDB taxonomy): domain Bacteria; phylum Pseudomonadota; class Gammaproteobacteria; order Burkholderiales; family Casimicrobiaceae; genus VBCG01. Next base: position 7,490 of record JANNYI010000278.1, read on the forward strand.
CGACAATCCGACGGTGGTCGCGCAGGAGTACGCACGTCTCGCCGATGCCGACGATCCCGGCCTCTCGCCGCGCGTCACCTTCGATCCCGATGCCGATGTTGCCGCGCCGTACATCGCCACCGGGGCCCGCCCGCGCATCGCCATCCTGCGGGAGCAGGGCGTGAACGGACAGGTGGAAATGGGCGCTGCGTTCGACCGCGCCGGCTTTGCGGCCTTCGACGTGCACATGAGCGACCTCGCGGAAGGACGACACTCGCTTGCCGATTTCTCCGCGTTCGTTGCGTGCGGCGGATTTTCGTTCGGCGACGTGCTGGGTGCGGGCGAGGGCTGGGCCAAGTCGATCCGCTTCAACCCGCGGCTGGCCGATGGCTTCGCGGCCTTCTTCGCGCGCCCCGACGTATTCGCGCTCGGCGTGTGCAACGGTTGCCAGATGATGAGCAACCTGCGCGATCTCATCCCCGGCGCCGCGCCGTGGCCACGCTTCCTGCGCAATCGCTCGGAGCAGTTCGAGGGGCGCCTTTCCCTGCTGGAAGTCATGCCGTCGCCATCGCTGTTTTTGGCCGGCATGGAGGGCAGCCGCCTGCCCGTGGTGACGGCGCACGGCGAAGGCTACGCGGCCTTTGCCGATGCGGGCGCGCTCGCCGCCGCGCAGCCGCTGGTGGCATTGCGCTCCATCGATCATCGCGGCGTGGCCACCGAGACCTACCCGTGCAATCCCAACGGGTCGCCGCAGGGCATCACCGGCCTCACGACGCCCGACGGCCGCTATACAATCCTGATGCCGCATCCCGAACGGGTGCATCGCAGCGTGCAGTTGTCGTGGCATCCTCCGGGTTGGGGCGATGCGTCGCCGTGGATGCGGATGTTCCGCAACGCGCGGGTGTGGCTCGGCTGAACCAGGGAGTACGCAGTGACTCTGACCGTATACGCCATCGACGGCATCACGCCGGTCGTTGATCCCACCGCCTACGTGCATCCGTCGGCCGTACTGATCGGCGACGTGATCATCGGGCCCGGCGTTTACATCGGCCCTTGCGCCAGCCTGCGCGGCGACTTCGGCCGGCTGGAAGTGCGCGCCGGCGCCAATATCCAGGATACGTGCGTCATGCACGGCTTTCCGGGCACCGACACCATCGTCGAGGAAGAGGGCCACATCGGCCACGGCGCGGTGCTGCACGGCTGCATCATCCAGCGCAATGCACTGGTCGGCATGAATGCGGTGATCAACGACAACGCGGTGATCGGCGAATCCGCGATCGTGGCAGCGATGGCGTTCGTGAAGGCGGGGTTCGTGGTGCCGCCGCGCATGCTCGTGGCCGGCGTGCCGGGCAGGCTGATTCGCGAACTCACCGACCAGGAACTCGCGTGGAAAGTCGAGGGCACCCGGAGCTACCAGGAACTCACGCGGCGGAGCCTCGCCACGATGACGGCCACCGCGCCGCTGGCCGCCCCCGAGGCCGATCGCCGGCGCATCGCGGTCGAGGAGATGAAACCGCTATCGGTCCTGAAGGCGGAGTCGCGGCGATGAGCCGCCGGCGTTGCCTCGCCCCGCTCGTCGCCCTTGCATGCTTCGCGTGGTCCGCGGCATCGCCCGCCGCACCGGATACCGGACCGCTGCCGCCGCCACCCGCCAACGCGATTTCATTCACGCCACCGGACGAGAGCACGATCCCCAATTCGCCGCTGGGCGACATCATCCGCTTCGGCAAGGATGTTTTCGTCGACACGCAGAAGTATGCGAAGCGCTGGGTGGGCAACGGACTGAACTGCGTGAACTGCCACCTCGACGCGGGCCGCAAGGCCGGGTCGGGGCCGCTATGGGCGGCCTATGTCGCGTATCCGGCGTTTCGGGAGAAGACGATGCAGGTGAACACGTTCACCCAACGTCTCGATGGCTGCTTCCGCTACTCGATGAACGGCAGGATGCCGCCGCTCGACGACGAGGTGATTGTCGCGCTGGCGGCCTACTCATTCTGGC
>JANNYI010000279.1:0-4417 GCA_031410015.1 Betaproteobacteria bacterium
GCGAGGCGTATGACGACGACGGCGTGAAGCCGGCCAGTTCGCCGCGCGCGATGCTTTGCTTGATCAGCTTTTCGATGTCGGTCAGCAGGCGTTCGTCCTTGTCGGAGTACACCGAGATGGCGTCGCCGGAGGCGCCGGCGCGGCCCGTGCGACCGATGCGGTGGATGTAATCCTCGGGCACGTAGGGCAGTTCGAAGTTGACCACGAGCGGAAGGTCGTCGATGTCGAGGCCGCGCGCGGCGACGTCGGTGGCCACCAGCACCTGCAGCTTGCCTTCCTTGAACGCGTCCAGCGCTTCCATGCGCGCGACCTGCGTCTTGTCGCCGTGGATGGCGGAAGTGGTCAGGCCGTCCTTTTCCAGTTGCCGGGCGAGCCGCGATGCGCCGTGCTTGGTGCGCACGAAGCAGAGCACCTGCGTGAGATTGCGCGATGTGACGATCTGCGTGAGCAGCGCGCGTTTGGCATCCTGCGGGCAGCGATAGACAGCCTGCGTCACGGTGTCGGCCGTGGTGTTGCGCCGGGCGACTTCGATCAACTGCGGTTCGTTCAGCAACTGGTCGGCGAGCTTCTTGATCTCATGCGAAAACGTGGCCGAGAAAAGCAGGTTCTGCCGCTTGGCGGTGACGGGCATCAGCGCCATGATTCGCTTGATGTCGGGGATGAAGCCCATGTCGAGCATGCGGTCGGCTTCGTCCAGCACGAAGATCTCGACCTGTCCCAGATTCACGCTCTTGTGTTCGATGTGATCCAGCAGGCGGCCGGGCGTGGCGACCAGGATTTCGACACCGGCGCGCACGATGGCCAGTTGCGCCTTGATGTCGACTCCGCCGAACACGCACGTGGAACGAAGACCCGTGTATTTGGCGTAGGTCTTGATCGATTCCTCGACCTGGATGGCCAGTTCGCGCGTGGGGGCGAGGATCAGCGCGCGCACCGGGTGCCGCGCGGGCGAGGGACTGTTGCTGGCCTGCGGCTGCAGACGCTGCAGGATCGGCAGGCCGAAGCCCGCGGTCTTGCCGGTGCCGGTCTGCGCACCGCCCATGACGTCGCGGCCAGCGAGGATGACGGGAATGGCCTGCGCCTGGATGGGGGTGGGGGTGGTATAGCCGCTCTCGGTCACGGCCCGGAGAATTTCCGGACTCAAGCCGAGCTCTGCAAAGCTCGTGGTGCTCATTGAAAGACTCCTGGCGCGGCCAACCTCGCGTTAGCGAGACTTCCGGTCCAGGCAGCGTTGATCGACGTTGCGATGGGTTGCGGCGGAGCGTATCTGACGGCAATTGCGTGCGACCAGGACCCCGCGCAGGGTGGGCGGTGACCGGAACGGCCGCCCGAAGCTGGATTATAGCCTAAGTTGCGGATTATTCAAAATATTCGTAGCCCGGAAGGGCATTTTGGGGCTATAATAGAGGGCTTTTTTGCTGCAGTGCGTCGAGATCGAGTTGCCGGGTAGGCCAGCGCGATTGGCCAACCGAATCCGCGAGCCCCGTCGACCCACGCCGCCCACGCGACCCCTGGAACCATCATGACTACGCCGCAAGCCTCAGCCACCGCCTCCGATGTGCGCACCTTCCTGCGCAACATCGCCATCATTGCCCACGTCGACCACGGCAAGACCACGCTGGTCGACAAGCTGCTGGTACAGGCTGGCACATTCGCCAAGCACCAGCACATCGCCGAACGGGTGATGGACAGCAACGACATCGAGCGCGAGCGTGGCATCACCATCCTCGCCAAGAACTGCTCGATCGACTACAACGAGTATCACATCAACATCGTCGATACCCCTGGCCACGCCGACTTCGGCGGTGAAGTCGAGCGCGTGCTGGGCATGGTCGACGGCGTATTGCTGCTGGTCGATGCCGTCGAAGGTCCGATGCCGCAAACGCGCTTTGTGACGATGAAGGCGCTGCAGCAGGGGTTGAAGCCCATCGTGGTCGTGAACAAGGTCGATCGTCCGGGTGCGCGTCCGGAATGGGTGGTCAACGCGACGTTTGATCTCTTCGACAAGCTCGGTGCCAACGACGACCAGCTCGATTTCCCAGTGGTCTACGCATCGGCTCTCAACGGCTGGGCCACGATGGACGTCAAGGTCGCCAAGACCGGCGTTCCGGACGGCGAAGGCAACATGAAAGCGCTGTTCGAGACGGTGATCGCGTCCGTCCCGGCGCCGGAAGCCGACGTCGACGGCCCGCTGCAGTTCCAGGTCAGCGCGCTCGACTATTCGAGCTATCTCGGGCGCCTGGGCATTGGCCGCATCCGCCGCGGCAAGTTGAAGCCCGGCCAGGAAGTTGCCATTCTCAACGGCCCGCTCGCCCCTGGCCAGATCGCGCCCAAGGCGCGCATCGGCACGGTGCTGGGCTTCCACGGCCTCGAGCGCACGCCGGTCGAAATGGCGATGGCCGGCGACATCGTGCTGGTCACCGGCATCGACGACATGTCGATCGGTACCACGCTGGCCGCCGTTGACTATCCCGAAGCACTGCCGCCGATCATGGTCGACGAGCCCACGCTGTCGATGTACTTCCAGGTCAACACATCGCCGCTCGCCGGCCGGGAAGGCAAGTACGTCACGTCGCGCAACCTGCGCGATCGCCTGGCCAAGGAACTGCTCACCAACATGGCGATGCGCGTCGAGGATACCGGCGATACCGACTCGTTCCTGGTGTTCGGCCGCGGCGAACTGCATCTCACCATCCTCATCGAGAACATGCGCCGCGAGGGCTTCGAGCTGGCCGTGTCGCGTCCGCGCGTCGTGATGCGCGAAATCGACGGTGTCACCTGCGAGCCGTACGAGTCGCTGTCGGTCGACGTCGAGGAAACGCACCAGGGCGCAGTGATGGAGGCGCTGGGCACGCGTCGCGCCGACTTGACCAACATGGAATCCGACGGCCTTGGTCGCGCGCGACTCGAGTATCGCGTGCCGGCCCGCGGCCTGATCGGCTTCCAGGGCGAGTTCATGAATCTCACGCGTGGCACCGGCCTCATGAGCCACGTATTCGACGGTTACGCCGAAGTGAAGGGTGAAATTCCCGATCGTCGCAACGGCGTGCTGATCTCCGCCGAAGACGGCCCGGCGGTGGCCTACGCATTGTGGAAATTGCAGGACCGCGGCCGCATGTTCGTCTCGCCCGGCGAGGCGTTGTACGAGGGCATGGTCATCGGCATCCACAGCCGCGACAACGACCTCGTCGTCAACCCGATCAAGGGCAAGCAGCTCACCAACGTGCGCTCGTCAGGCACCGACGAAGCGGTGCGCCTCGTGCCGCCGATCGCGATGTCGCTCGAGTACGCGGTGGAATTCATCGCCGACGACGAGTTGGTCGAAGTCACACCGCAGTCGATCCGCATCCGCAAGCGCCACCTCAAGGAGCATGAGCGGAAGAAGGCCTCGCGCGAAGCGGCCTAGTTGACGTTGGCGATGACGGCCACGCGGGCCGTGCTGTTCGATCTCGACGACACGCTCGTCGATCATCGGCATGCGAGCCACGCTGCGGTCGTTGGCGTGCGCGACGTTTTTGTGGCGCTGCAGGCGCGCACCGTCGAGGCGATGGCGGCCGAGAACGAGCGGCTGGTCGAGGCGCTGCACGCCGACGTCGGTCTGGGCCGGCGTACCGCCGACGATGCCCGCATCGAGCGCTATCGCCGGCTGTTTGCATTTGCCGGCGCGACCACGGTGCACGCATCGGCCGCCGCGGAACTGCATCGGCGCATCTATATGGCGTCGCGCCGCGCCGTTCCCGGTGCCGTCGCGCTGCTGGCCTCGCTGCACGGCCGCGTGACGATCGCCATCGTCACCAACAACACGGTCGCCGAGCAGACCGAAAAGCTCGCCGCCTTCCACCTGGCACCGTACGTCGACGCGCTGGTCACCTCCGAGGAAGTGGGCACGGCCAAGCCGGGGGCGGCCATTTTCGCGCATGCGCTGGCGCGGTGCGATTGCCCGGCCGCGGCGGCGGTGATGGTGGGCGACTCCTGGCGCAACGACGTCGAGGGGGCGCAGCGCGCCGGTATTCGGGCGGTGTGGTTCAACCGCCTTGGTACGCCTGCGCCGGATCGGGATGTGCCGTCCATGACGTCGCTTGAACCCGCAACTGCGCTCGCGGATCGCATACTTGGCCGGTGATCTTTCGCTTTAAGCGGGAATTGTAGGCGAGGCTTCAGCCTCGCTGGTAGAGCGTCCCGCGTGCCCGCGAGGCTTAAGCCTCGCCTACAAAATCATTCAAGGTCCGGCACGCTTTGCCGTGCCGACGCCTACACAGTAGACTGTGGGCGACCCCGTCATGTCCGACATCATCGTCTACATCAACCTGTTGTTGCTCGCCGTCCTGGTGTTGCTGGCGCTCGGCGCTTTCCTGCGCGCGCAGGCGGCCGGCCGCGCGGGCAGCGATGCGTTGCGCGAGGCCACCCGCGATGCGGC
>JANNYI010000280.1:0-3079 GCA_031410015.1 Betaproteobacteria bacterium
ACGCGCGCGAAGAGCGTACCCGGCGGCTTCAGCCTGTCCGGCGCCAAGATGTGGATTTCCAATTCGCCCATCGCCGATGTGTTCATCGTGTGGGCCAAGGACGACCAGGGCATCATCCGCGGCTTCATCCTCGAACGCGGCATGAAGGGCTTGTCCACGCCCAAGATCGAAGGCAAGTTCTCGCTGCGCGCGTCGGTCACCGGCGAGATCGTGATGGACGACGTGTTCGTGCCTGAGGAAAATCTGCTGCCGAGCGTGCAGGGCCTGAAGGGGCCATTCGAGTGCCTCAACAGCGCGCGCTACGGCATCGCGTGGGGTGCGCTGGGCGCGGCCGAGTTCTGCTGGCATGCGGCGCGGCAGTACACGATGGACCGGCAGCAATTCGGCCGGCCGCTGGCCGCCAACCAGCTGGTGCAGAAGAAACTCGCCGACATGATGACCGAGATCACGCTGGGGCTGCAGGGTTGCCTGCGTCTTGGCCGGATGAAGGACCTGGGGCAGGCCGCGCCGGAGATCACGTCGATCATGAAGCGCAATTCGTGCGGCAAGTCGCTGGACATCGCCCGCATGGCGCGCGACATGCACGGCGGCAACGGCATCGTCGACGAATACCACGTGATCCGCCATGTGCTGAACCTCGAGACTGTCAACACCTACGAGGGCACGCACGACGTGCATGCGCTGATCCTCGGGCGCGCGCAGACCGGCATCGCCGCGTTCTGATGAAGGTCTACGATTATTTTCGCTCGTCGGCCGCCTACCGGTTGCGCATCGCGCTGAACCTGAAGGGCCTGAATCCGGAACGCGCCTTCATCCACCTGCGCCGCGACATGCAGTGCGAGGCGACCTACCTGGCGGTGAATCCGCAGGGCCTGGTGCCGGCACTGGTCACCGACGACGGCACGGTGCTGACGCAGTCGCTCGCGATCATCGAGTACCTCGACGAAACGCATCCGCAGCCGCCGCTGCTGCCGCCGGGCGCGGTTGCGCGCGCGCGGGTGCGCGCCATCGCGCTGGAAGTGGCGTGCGACATCCATCCGCTCAACAACCTGCGCGTACTGAAGTACCTGAAGCAGACAATGCACGCAAGTGACGCCGACAAGGACACCTGGTACAAGCATTGGGTGCACGAGGGGCTCGCCGCGCTGGAGGTGCGACTGGCCCGCGACGGCGCAACGGGCCGTTACTGCCACGGCGACGCGCCTACGCTCGCCGACGTGGTGCTCGTGCCGCAGCTGGCCAACGCCCATCGCTTCGACGTCGACTGCAGTCCCTTCCCGACGCTCAATCGCATCGAGGCGGCATGTCTTGCGCTGCCCGCATTCGCGGCGGCCGAGCCATCGAGGCAACCCGATTCGGAATGACGCCGCCGGCGCCAGCGCTTTGTCGTGCCCTTGCATCCACCACTGAAACCCACAGGACTGCCATGACCTACGCCATCCCCGGCTGGGACCTGCCCAGCGTGCCCATCGTCGGCTCCGCCGATCGTTTTCCGGTGCGCCACATCTATTGCGTCGGTCGCAACTATGCCGAGCACGCGAAGGAAATGGGCGGCGACGCCACCAAGGAGCCGCCATTCTTCTTCACCAAGCCGGGCGACGCGGTCCTGCCAGTGGTTCCCCCTGCCGTGGGCGCGATGCGGTATCCGCTGGCGACCACGAACTTTCATCACGAGATCGAACTGGTCGTGGCCATCGGCAAGGCCGGCGTCGAACTCGCGCCGGAGCGCGCCAATGACATCGTGTTCGGCTACGCGACGGGGCTGGACATGACGCGGCGCGACCTGCAGAGCGACATGCGCGAAAAGAAGCGGCCGTGGGATCTCGGCAAGTCGTTTGCCCATTCGGCACCGATAGCGCCGATCCATCCGCTTGCGCAGACCGGCGTGCTGACCGCGGGCGCCATCACGCTGGATGTCAACGGCGTGCGCCGGCAGACGGGCGACCTGGCGGACATGATCTGGGATGTGCCGAACACGTTGGCGTTCCTGTCGCGGTACTACGAATTGCTGCCCGGCGATCTCATCTTCACCGGTACGCCCGCAGGGGTGGGTGCGGTGGTGACCGGCGATCGGCTCGACGGCCGCATCGCGGGGCTGTCGGCGCTGTCGCTCGTCATCACCTGAACCGCGGCCACGCCATGAATATGCCGCAGTACACTCCGGAGTTCGTCGAGCGCGGATACAACAATCGCGCCGCGGTGCCTGATCACCCGCAGTTCTTTGCGCGCTTCGCGGCCGAGTCGGCGGCGGCTCGCGCGCGATACCGGCATCGTCTCGACCTGCGCTACGGTCCCGGCCCGCTGGAGACGCTGGACCTGTTCCTGCCGGAAACAACGCCGCTCGGCACGTTCGTGTTCATTCACGGCGGCTACTGGCGGGCGCTGGACAAGAGCGATCACAGCTTCGTCGTCGGGCCGTTCGTGGAGCAGGGCCTGGCGGTGGCGGTGGTCAACTATGACCTCTGTCCGGCGGTGTCGATCGCGCATATCGTCGACGAATGCCGGCGCGCGATGGTTTGGGTGGCGCGCGAGGGTCCCGCACACGGCGCCAACGCCGGCAACGTGGTGGTGGGCGGGCATTCGGCGGGCGGGCAACTGGCGGCGATGATGTTCTGCACCGACTGGCGCGCCCTGGGCCTCGACCATGCCCCGTTTGTTGGTGGCGTCACGTTGTCGGGCGTGCACGATCTCGCGCCGCTCGTGCAATTTTCGTTCAACACGGAATTCAAGCTCGACCTCGACGCCGCCGCGCGGATGTCCCCGGTGAACTTTGCGCCGACCACCGATGCGCCGCTGCTGATTGCCTGCGGCGCGGCCGAGACATCGGAATTCCTGCGGCAGTCGGCATTGCTCTGGAACGCGTGGCCGCAGGTGCGGCGTCCCGCCGGCGCGCCGATGTACATCGCCGACATGCATCACTTCAGCGTCGTGCTGGAATATGCGCGGGCGGATAGCGCGCTGACGCAGGCGACACTCGGGTTGTTGCGGTAGCTTTTGGTGGCATCTGCTTGCGCCCCGTAGGCGAGGCTTCAGCCTCGCGCCTGCGCACATCCTGTAGGCGAGGCTTCAGCCTCGCGCC
>JANNYI010000281.1:0-5002 GCA_031410015.1 Betaproteobacteria bacterium
CGAAGGTAGACGCGCTGTAGGCGAGGCTTCAGCCTCGCGGGTTGATCGCGACGCCAAACCTGCGAGGCTGAAGCCTCGCCGACAGCACGACGGTGCGACATCGGGGGAGCGCCCTACAACCGGTAAGCGGCCTTGGCAAAGTCGTGCGCCAATCCGGGCGCCAGTTCAAAGGCCTCGTCCTCGCCGATCTTGTGCTCGACGACGAGGGTCGCCAGAAAGCGGCAGTCCATCCGCCGCGCCACGTCGTGCCGTGCCGGGATCGACATGAACGCGCGGGTGTCGTCGTTGAATCCGACCGTGTTGTAGAAGCCCGCCGTTTCGGTGGCCTGTTCGCGAAAGCGCAGCATGCCTTCGGGGCTGTCGTGGAACCACCACGGCGGCCCGAGTTTCAACGCGGGATAGTGGCCGGCCAGCGGCGCCAGTTCGCGCGCGTAGGACGTCTCGTCGAGCGTGAACAGGATCACGGTGAGGCGCGGATCGTTGCCGTGCTTTTCAAGGAGCGGCCGCAGCGCGCGCACGTAGTCGGTGCGCGTGGGAATGTCCGCGCCCTTGTCGCGGCCGAAGCGGCTCCACACCACCGGATTGTGATTGCGGAAGCTGCCCGGATGAATCTGCATGACGAGGCCGTCGTCGAGGCTCATGCCCGCCATTTCGGTCAGCACCTGGCCACGGAACGATTCCGCTTCTGCCGCGGTGATGGCGCCGGCCAGCGCGCGGTCCAGCAGGCGCTGGCTCTCCATGGCGCCAAGGTCGCTGGTCTGCGCGGTCGCATGGCCGTGGTCGGTGGACGTGGCGCCCATCGTCTTGAAGAACGCGCGGCGATTGCGGTGCGCGGCGAGATAGCCGGCCCATGTCGCCGTGTTCTCGCCGGTCATCGCACCGAATTGCGCCACATTGGCCGCAAAGCCTTCGAACTCGGGATCCGCAACCGGGTCGGGGCGATAGGCCGTGACCACGCGACCCTTCCAGCCGGAGGCGCGAATCTTCTGATGGTGGACCAGCCCGTCCAGCGGCGCTTCCGTCGTCGCGATCACTTCGATCCTGAAGCGTTCGAACAGTGCGCGCGGGAGGTAGTCCGGCTGCGCGAGGCACGCGTTGATCCGGTCGAAGCAACGGTCGGCCGATTCCGGCGTCAGCCGTTCGTCGATGCCGAATACGGTGTTGAACGCGTGATCGAGCCACAGCCGCGTCGGCGTCCCACGAAACAGGTGGTAGTGCGCGGCGAACGTGTGCCAGATCTTGCGCGCATCGGTCTCCACCGGCCCGCCGTCCTGCCGCGGGATGCCCAGATCCTCGAGGCGCACGCCCTGGCTGTAGAGCATCCGGAACACGTAGTGGTCCGGCGTGATGAAGAGCGCGCTGGCATTGGCAAACGGCGCGTTGTCGGCAAACCACTGCGGATCGGTGTGGCCGTGGGGACTCACGATCGGCAGGTCCTTCACCGTCGCATACAGGCGGCGTGCCACGTCGCGCGTGGCCGGGTCGGCGGGAAACAGGCGGTCGGGATGGAGGTTCAGCGGAATCGGCATGGTTCGCCCTTGCGTGATGTCATTGCTGTGGAAGTAAACCGCCTGCGCTGCGACGGCTCAACCGCCGGCAAGATGCCGCTTGAGTGTCGCGCGCGTGCCATCGCGCACCAGCGCGACGACGTTGTTGCGCACCACCTCGCGAAAGGCATGGTGAGCCGTGAGGTCGGTGCCGAAGACGGACTTGAGGTCGAGAAAACCGTCGGCCATCGCGGCCGGGTCGCCCTGCGCATCGCGGACGATGCCGGCAAACGTGGCCGCCAGCGGATCCTGCACGTCGATGGCTCCGGCATGCTCGTCCTTGCCGCCCGCGTAACGGATCCACGCTGCCACCGCCAGCGCGAGATGCCGCCACGACGCGCCGGCGCGCATCCGGTCACGGATGGTGCCCAGCAGCCGCTGCGGCAACTTCTGCGAGCCGTCCATGGCGATCTGGCGGGTGCGATGCGGCAGCGCCGAATTGCGGAAGCGCTCCATCAGCTGGCCGCAATAGACGGTCAGGTCGATGCCCGGCGGCGGCGTGAGCGTGGGCACGATCTCGTCGGCCATCTGCCGCAGCACCAGCGCCGCGAGATCCGGGTCGCTCGATGCCTGCCAGACGAAGTCGTGGCCCAGCATGAAGCCGAGATACGACAGCGTGGAATGGCTGCCGTTGAGGAGGCGCAGCTTCATCCACTCGAATGGCGCGACATCCTCCACGAATTGCGCGCCGGCCTTGTCCCACGGCGGCCGCGGGCCGGCAAAGCGGTCCTCGATGATCCACTGGCCGAAGCGCTCGGCTGCCACCGGCGCGGCGTCGTGCACGCCCAGCAGGCGCTCCGCATCGGCGACGTCGGCCGCGGTGACCGCCGGGACGATTCGGTCGACCATCGTGCACGGAAACGTGACGTTGGCGCGTATCCACGCCGCCAACGCCGGATCGCCGCGTTCCGCGAGATCCAGCACCACGCCTTCGACCAGGCGCCCGTTGTGCGGCAGGTTGTCGCAGCAGACGAACGTGAGCGGTCCGGCGTTGGCGGCGCGACGCGCCGCGAGGCCCGCCACCAGGATGCCGACCGCGGATTCCGGCACGTCCGGATGCACGAGATCGTGCACGATGTCCGGATGCGCAGGATTGAGCTTGCCGGTGGCCGGATCGTGGCAATAGCCTTTCTCCGTGACCGTGGCGGTCACCACCATGATGCGGCGGTCAGCAAAGCGCGCGATGAGGCCGGCGCGGTCCGCCCCCGCGAACAGCGTCTCGCGCACGCTGCCGATCACCCGCGGCTCAATGCCGTCGCCCGAGCGCGTCAACAGCGTGAAGAGCCCGTCCTGCGCCGCCAGCGGCTCGGTGGCGCGCGGCGTCTTGAGCGACACGCCGCAGATGCCCCAGCGCGGATCGGCGGCGAGAATGTCGTCGGTGTACACCGCCTGGTGGGCGCGATGGAAGGCGCCGAGGCCAAGGTGCAGGATGCCGACGTCAATGGCGGCAGGATCGAAGTGCGGGCGCACGATGCCCGCGGGCAATCCGGACAACGTGGCAAGCGAAAGCGTGTTCATCGCGTCAGGTGTATCCAAAGAATCGCGGCAGCCACAGGGAGAACGCGGGGATGTAGGTCACGGCCAGCAGCGCCGCCGTCAACGCACCATAGAACGGCCAGATGGTGCGCATCACATACCCGACCGATACACCCCCGATCGCGCAGCCGACGAACTGGGTGGTGCCCACCGGGGGCGTATTGAGTCCCAGCGCACAATTGACGAGCAGCACGATCCCGAACTGCACCGGGTCCATGCCGTACTGGACCGCGATCGGCAGGAAGATCGGCGTGCAGATCAGTATGGTGCTGGCCATGTCCATGAAGGTGCCGAGGATGAACAGGATGACGTTGATCATCATGAAGATCACCCACGGCTCCGACGATACCTTGGCCATCCACGCACCGGTGAGGTCTGCCACCGAGTACAGGCCGATCAGGTACTGGAACGTGCCGGAGACACCGATCAGCAGCAACACCACCCCGGTGGTCTTGACCGCCTTCGCTGACGCCTTGAGGAAGTTTTCCCGCGACATCGTTCGATACAGGACGATCGTGACGAACATCGCGTAGATCACCGCAATCGACGCGGACTCGGTCGCAGTGAAAACCCCGGACAGGATGCCCGCGATGATGATCACGGCCACGAACAGCCCGGGGATCGCCGCCGCCGCCGACCGCCACACCTCCGGCCAGCCGGGGAACACGCCCGCCGGGTAGCCGCGATGCACGGCCACGAGGTAGGCGGCCACCAGCATGCAGACGGCCAGCACGATGGTGGGCATCACGCCCGCCAGGATCAGCGCGCCGATCGATACCTTGCCGCCTGCAGCCAGCGAATAGATGATCATGTTGTGCGACGTTGGCGTCAGCGCGCCCACCAGCGATGCGTGCGTGGTGACGTTGACCGCGTAGTCGGCGTCGTAGCCTTCCTTCTTCATCATCGGGATCATCACGGACCCCATCGCGGACACGTCCGCCACCGGCGACCCCGAGATGCCGCCGAAGAGCGTGCAGGCCACGACGTTGGACATGCCCAGGCCACCGCGCACGTGACCCACCAGATTCTTGGCGAAGACCACGATCTTGTCGGCGATGCCGCCATACAGCATCAATTCACCCGCGAAGATGAAGAACGGGATCGCGAGAAAGCTGAACACGTTCATGCTGCTCATCATTCGCTGGAAGATGACGATGAACGGCAGGCCCTCGTAGAGGATGGTGCAGACGGCGGACAGGCCGATGGCAAAGGCCACCGGCACGCCGATGACGAGAAAGAGCAGGAACGTGACGCAGAGGATGGTCAGAGCCATGCTGGCACCACCTCTTTGCGCTGCAGGTTGGCGATGATGTGTTCCACCGAAAACAGGAAGATCAGCGCGCCCGACAGCACCAGCGGCGCATAGTGCCAGCCCTCCGAGATGCCGAGGGTGGGGATCTTGTACGACAGCACGCCTGACATCAGGCCCCAGCCGCCCGCAACCATCAGCGCGCCGAAGATCGCCACCAGCACGTGAATGACCACCTCAAGGCGCCGGCGCCATTCGTCGCTGACCAGCACCAGCAGCGACTCCATGCCGATGTGCCCGGCATCACGCACGCCGACCGCTGCGCCGAACAGGGCGACATAGAGAATCAGCACCAGCGTCAGCGCCTCGGCCCAGGTCGGCGTGTCGTTCAGGACATCGCGGCCATAGACCTGGACGGCAACGGCCGCGACGATCGCGTACAGGCCGATGACCGCGGTGATCATGCAGTACTTCGCGAGGAACGCGTTGACGCGGGTGAGCATGCAATACCCCAGGAAAGACGCAGTAGACAAACCGTCGTGCGCAGACCCACGGCGGTCGGGCCGGGGGTGGCGCACCCGACAGTGCGCCACCCGCGGAGGGCAGGCGGTCAGTTCGACGCCTGGATCTTGCTGACCATGTCCTTCAGCTTCGGATCGGTGATGAACTT
>JANNYI010000282.1:0-2184 GCA_031410015.1 Betaproteobacteria bacterium
CGCGGCGCGATTCGAAGCCGCGGTGCATCCGGCCCTTCATCCGGGTCGCTCGGCCCGCGTCCTGCTCGATGGCGCCGCCATCGGCTGGGTGGGCGAGTTGCACCCGCGTTGGCAGGCCAAATTCGAGCTTCCACTGCCAGCGGTCCTGTTCGAGTTGGACGCCGCGATCCTTCAGGAGGTGCCGGTGCCGCATCCCGGGCACCCCTCGCGCTTCCCGCCGGTCGTGCGTGACCTGGCGGTCCTCGTGGATGCGGCGCTGCAGGTCCAGGCCCTTCTTGACGCGACAATCGCCGAAAAGCCAGCCATCGTGCGCTCTGTGCGCCTGTTCGACGTTTACCAGGGCAAGAGCCTGCCCGCAGGCCGAAAAAGCCTTGCGTTCCGGATAGTTATGCAAGATACTGAGAAAACACTAACAGATGCGGAAGCCGATTCGGCCATCGCCCAGATGATCGAGTTGCTGGGTCAGCGTTTCGGCGCAACCCTCCGTTCTTAAAGAGAATTCAGGGAGCAGTGATGACTTTGACCAAGGCGGAACTCGCCGACCTCCTGTTCGAGAAGGTCGGCCTGAACAAGCGCGAGGCCAAGGACATGGTCGAAGCCTTTTTCGAGGAAATCCGGGGAGCCCTTGAGCGCGGGGAAAGCGTCAAGCTGTCCGGCTTCGGCAATTTCCAGCTGCGCGACAAGCCGCAGCGGCCCGGCCGCAACCCCAAGACGGGCGAGGAGATTCCCATCAGCGCCCGGCGAGTCGTCACTTTTCACGCCAGCCAGAAACTGAAGGCGATGGTCGAAAAGTCGCGCGATGGCAACGGATCCGAGCCGCAAAAAGGCTGACCTCCCGCCGATCCCCGCCAAGCGCTACTTCACCATCGGTGAGGTCAGCGAGCTGTGCGGGGTGAAGCCGCATGTGCTGCGCTATTGGGAGCAGGAGTTCACGCAGCTCAAACCCGTCAAGCGGCGCGGCAACCGGCGCTACTACCAGCACCACGAAGTCCTCCTGATCCGGCGCATCCGCGAACTGCTGTACGAAGAGGGCTTCACGATCAGCGGCGCGCGCAACCGGCTCGACGACGTCTACTCGCAGGGGCGGGAAGCCGCCAGGGCCGAGGCGGCCGAGCGCGCCGGGGCCAAGAGCAACGGCGGCAACGGTAGCCCGAAGGTGGACGTGGCCGCGTTGCGCCGCGAATTGCGCGAGGTCCTCGATACCCTTTCGTCGGCGCCCGATTCGGCGGCTGCGCAGTAAGGCCCGCGTGAGGCAGGGCACCCCTCTGCTATAATCCGCGCCCTCGGGGCGTAGCGCAGCCTGGTAGCGTACCTGCATGGGGTGCAGGTGGTCGGAGGTTCAAATCCTCTCGCCCCGACCAGTACCCAGACACCGGCACTCGCCGGTGTTTTCTTTTGGAGAACGCGCACGACCCGGCCAACCTGCGGCGGATGTGGGACAACGTCAGGCAGGGCCTGGCGCCTGACGCGGATTCAGCGCGGGTCGAATACCGGTACGCCCGTTTGCGCCAGCCACTCTCCCAGCGCAGTCGACAGCAATTGGGCGAGATTAGCCGAAACATGGAAGTGGAATGAAATCCCATTTTCCGTGTTCAGCTGAAGGTGCAACTGCCGGTCGGGGAGGTCTTTTGCCTTCACCGATTTCACATGCAGCAGGTTCGGGGTTTCCCCGGCCCCAAGGGCCTGGCGCTTCAGGACCAGCATGCGCTGCGCATGCACCAGGGCCGCCATGGAGTCGGCCACAACTTCGAACGGGAGCCGGATCGCCACCTCGGCGCCGTCCTCCGCGTTGAACACGAGGGTGGCAGCGTCACCCATGGTGGAAACCGATGTGCGGGACACCGATTCGACTTGAAATGCGGGGCTTTCAGGCATGTGTAAGTTTCTCTTTTTGGGCCAATCTGTTTTCGAGATGCGTCGTACGATTCTACCTGCGCCGGCATGGGCGAAGCGCTGTCCAAGCCATGTAGAATGGGCACACTGCAACGCCAGTGGAATTTTCCCGGAATGCTGCCCGCCGGTACGGGCAAACCCGAGATGACAAGCGACCGATGACCACACTGCAAACCGTACAGAAGATTATCGCGGCCGAACACGACGTCGATCCAGCAACGCTTGATCCCGGGCGGCCGTTGCAGGAGCTCGGCATAGATTCGCTAACGGTAATGGAGTGCCTCTTCAAGA
>JANNYI010000283.1:0-6268 GCA_031410015.1 Betaproteobacteria bacterium
CGCCGCGGTGAGCCGAGCCCGGAACCGCAGCCAGATCGCGTAGTTTTCCCGCGCATCGGCGTCCGCCAGCGCCGCCAGCTCGGCCTCGGGCACGGGCCGGCGCGGCTCGCCGAGCAGCGCATCGTGCAGCGCCAACTCGGCAGGACACGATTCCGGTACCGGGGCCAACTCCGGGCGCACGAGAAAACTGCGCAGGAAGTCGTCGGTAACGTGCAGCCGGCCGTCCGCGCCCGTCGTCAGCAGGCCATAACCGCAGGAAGACCAGAAATCGGGCATCAGGTGCCCAGCATCGCCTTCTTGAGATCGGCCTGCACCGGATTGTCGCCGAGCCAGATGCGCGTCAACGCCTTGTTGAAGGCGTCACCCGCGATCGAACCCTTGGCGGCGCCGTTCAAACCGATCTTCGTGGCGCCATCGACAAAGTCCAGCGTGACGACATCCTTTTCCTTCACTTCGTTGAAGGCCTTCATCGTGGCGACCATCTCGTCGATCTGGGGCTTGATCGCGGCCAGTTCAGCCGGCGAGCTGTTTTCCTTGATCCCGTCGGTCAGGGCATCGACCAGCTGGTCGGCGGACAAGGTCCGCAACAGGTTGAGCTGGAATCGCCGCGGCCCCTTCTCGAGCACACCGGCAAGCGTCGTGGCCTTGGCGGGCAGATACAGGCTGCCGACGTAGACCTTGAAAATCGCGCGCGTGCGGATGCCCGCACCGTTCAGCACAAGTTCCTGGCCGCCCACGCTCGCCTTGTCGTCGAGCTTGACGCCGCCCACTTCGGCTGCCTGCACGGAGGTGGCAAGCAATGCTGCCGCCACGATGATCATCCATTTGCGCATGTCCACTCCTTCGCTTCTACGTTGTCTCCGCGGCAAGCTGCCGCGACCGGTCTGCCTGGCTACATCGCCTCGAAGATGCCCGCAGCGCCCATGCCCGTGCCCACACACATCGATACCATGCCGTACTTCAACTTGCGCCGCCGCAGCGCGTGCGTGATCGTGGCGGTGCGGATCGCGCCCGTGGCACCCAGCGGATGACCGAGGGCGATCGCGCCGCCCAGCGGATTGACCTTGGCGGGATCGAGCTTCAGCTCGCGCATCACCGCAATGGCCTGCGCGGCGAAGGCCTCGTTCAATTCGATCCAGTCGAGCTGGTCCTGGCGAATGCCGGTGGTTTTCAGCACCTTCGGAATGGCCGCGATCGGCCCGATGCCCATGATCTCCGGCGGCACGCCCGCGACGGCATAACCCACCCAGCGCGCCAGCGGCGCGAGATTCAATTCCTTCAGCACCCGCTCGGACACCAGGATCGATGCGCCGGCGCCATCCGACATCTGCGAGCTGTTGCCGGCGGTAACCGAACCCCGCGCGGCAAACACCGGCCGCAGCTTGGCGAGGCCCTCGGCGGTGGTGTCGGCTCGGGGACCTTCGTCGCGCTCGAACATCTTGCTGCGCTTGACGATCCTGTCGGCGGCAAGGTCGGGCACGCTTTCGTCGATGGTGATGGGGCTCACCTCGGTGGCGAACTCGCCGGCCGCCTGTGCCGCCAGCGCCCGCTGGTGCGACTGCAGCGCGAAGGCATCCTGTTCCTCGCGCGACACCTTCCACTGCGCCGCCACCTTCTCGGCCGTGAGGCCCATGCCATAGGCAATGCCGACGTTCTCGCCGTGCTCGAACACCGCCTCGTTCAGGGCCAGCCGTCCGAGCATCGGGATCATGCTCATGCTTTCGGTGCCGCCGGCGATCATGATGTCGGCCTCGCCGGTGCGGATGCGATCCGCGGCAATCGACACGGCATTGAGGCCGGACGAGCAGAACCGGTTGATGGTCATGCCCGCGACGGAATTGGGCAGGCCGGCCAACAACACGCCGATGCGCGCGACGTTCATGCCCTGCTCGTACTCCGGCATCGCGCAGCCGATGATGGCGTCCTCGATCCGGTTCGGATCGATGGCCGGCACCTGCGCCAGCACCGCCTTCAGCACGTGTGCCAGCAACGTGTCCGGGCGCGTGGACCGGAACGCGCCGCGCGGGGCCTTGCCCACCGCGGTGCGCGTGGCGGCCACGATGTAGGCATCCTGAATCTGTCTGTCCATGGTTCGCGATCTCGCCGTGATGTTCTAGTTGCGCAGTGGCTTGCCGGTGGCAAGCGTGTGCGCGATGCGGGCCTGCGTGTTTTCGTTGCGCAGGAGGTGCATGAATTCCGCGCGTTCCAGCTCCAGCAGCCAGTCCTCGTCCACCAGGCTGCCCGACTCGACTTCGCCGCCGCACAACACCCGCGCGACGCGCTTGCCGACCTCGAAATCGTAGGCGCTGATGAATCCGCCGTCGCGCATGTTGACGAGCATCATCTGCAGGGTGGCGAATCCGGTCTTGCCCGCGACCGCGATGTTGCGCGCCGGCAGCGGCGGCCGGTACCCGGCGTCGGCCAGCGCGCGCGCCTGGCTCTTGGCCACGTACAGCAATTCGTTGGCATTCATCACGACCACGTCGGACGCGCGCAGGAAGCCCAGTTCCTTCGCCTCCAGCGCGCTCTTCGACACCGTGGCGGTGGCGATGGTCTGGAAATAGGTGCGGATGAAAGGAAACTGGTCGATCTGGCTGCCGTTGGCGCCGCGCCGCACTTCCTCCGCCGCGCGCACCGCGAACTCCTTGCTCCCGCCGCCCGCGGGCAGCAATCCCACGCCCACTTCCACGAGTCCGATGTACGACTCCAGCGCGGCTACCGTGCGATCCGCGTGCATGATCAGCTCGCACGAACCGCCAAGCGCCATGCCACGCACCGCGCACACCGTGGGAACGAGACTGTGGCGCAAACGCATCGCCGTGCGCTGGAACTTGGCGACCACGGCATCGATCTTGTCCCATTGCTGGGCCGCAATCCCCGGCGACACCGCCGCGAGGTTGGCGCCCAGCGAAAAAGGCTCGCGCGTCTGCCAGATCACGAGGCCGGCATAGCCGCGTTCGGCCTCGTCGATGGCGCGCAACACCCCGTCGAGCACGTCCTCGCCGATGGTGTTGGCCTTGCTCTTGAACGACACGATGGCCACGTCGTCGCCCTGGTGCCACATGCGCACGGCGTCGGTTTCGAAGATCGTGGTGCCGCGATCCGCCGCTCCTTCGCCCAGCACCGTCTCGGGAAACAGCTGGCGGCGATAGACGGGCAGCGTCGACCGCGGCACGAAGCTGCCTTCGCGCGGCGCGAACGCGCCGGCGCGGCTGTGTACGCCCTTCGCCGCGCGTACGGCATCCCCCGCGACCCACGCCGGCAGCGCCACCGCGGCCAGCGCGCGACCTGCCGCGATGTCCTCGGCCACCCACGCGGCCACCTGCTCCCAGCCCGCCGACTGCCACGTTTCGAATGGCCCCATCTGCCAGCCGAAGCCCCAGCGGATGGCGAGATCGACATCGCGGGCATTGTCCGCAATGTCCGCCAGATGAAACGAGCTGTAATGAAACAAGTCGCGGAAGATCGCCCACAGAAACTGCGCCTGCGGATGCTGCAGCGCCCGCAGCGCGGCGAATCGTTCCGCCGGCGACTTGAGCTTCAGGATCTCCGCGACTTCGGGCGCGACCACGCCCGCGGCCACCCGGTATTCGCGCGCGGCGGGATCGAGCACTTCGATGTTCTTGCCCACCTTGCGGAAGAATCCCGCGCGGGTCTTGGCGCCAAGCGCGCCCTGCGCCACGAGGCCCGCGAGCACCGGCGGCGTGGCAAACAGCGGATGCCACGGGTCGTCGGGCAGCGTGTCCCACATCGTCCTGACCACATGCGCCATCGTGTCGAGACCCACCACGTCGGCGGTGCGATACGTGGCGCTCTTGGCGCGGCCGATGGCGGGCCCGGTGAGCGCATCCACCACGTCGAACGACAGTCCGAAGGTCTCGGCGTGCTTCATCGTGGCCAGCACCGAGAAGATGCCGACGCGATTGGCAATGAAGTTGGGCGTGTCCTTGGCGCGAATCACGCCCTTGCCCAGCGTCGAGGTGAGGAAGGTCTCGAGCGCGTCGAGCAGCGCGGCGTCCGTCTCGGGGCCCGCGATCAGCTCGACCAGGTACATGTAGCGCGGCGGATTGAAGAAGTGCATGCCGCAGAAGCGGGTACGCAACGCCTCGGGCACCGCCGCCGACAGCGCCGCCAATGACAGCCCCGACGTGTTCGACACCAGCACCGCGCCCGGCGCCAGGTGCGGCGTGATCTTCTCGTAGAGATCGCGCTTCCAGTCGAGGCGCTCGGCGATGGCCTCGATCACGAGGTCACACTCGGCCAGCCTTGCCAAGTCGCTGCCGTAATTGGCCGCGGCGATGGACGCCGCGCGATCCTTGGCCGCGAACGGCGCAGGCTCGAGCTTGGCGAGGCCTGCAATGGCGCGCGCGGCCAGGCCATTGGGATCGCCTTCCTTCGCGGGAAGGTCGAACAGGAGGACCGGAATGCCGGCGTTGGTGAAGTGCGCGGCGATCTGCGCGCCCATCACGCCGGCGCCGAGCACGGCGGCCTTGCGGACGTTGAACGGTGACGTTGACATGAGTGGAGTGCCGGAATGGCCCGTGGAGTCACGGACAGGTGTGGGGAAACGGGACGCAGCGGGATGCCAATTCTACCAAACGCAACCGGGCCGAATCGTTGTGGTCGCGTAGGCCTGGCGACCGTCCTTCCTCATGGCCGCGCACGCGGCTGCCGAAAAAACGGCCGGGTTGCCCCGGCCGTCGTGCCTCTTGAAATGCAAACGATGCAGAAGCGTTGCCGCCCCGGTGGCGCTAGAACATCATGGTGGCCTGCATCGACAGGATCCACGTACTTGCCTTGAACTCGCCGTTGACCAACCCATAGCTCGCCGTCGAGCCTTCGTTCCGGTTGAAGTTGGTGCTGTCCCCGATGATGTAGGCGAAGCCGGTATCGAATTTCAGCGTCGGCGTCCACTTGTACTCGCCGCCAACCGCCAACCACCAGCGGTCGGAGTCGGGCAGGCGCACCGTCGGGGCGTTGGTAACGGGCGTCTGGTCAAACGCAATGCCAAAGCGCGCTTTCCAGACTTCATTGGCCTTGTAGGTGGCGCCGACCGCGAATTTGTAGGAATCGTCCCAGTTGAGCGGTGTCGCCGGGAGAACCGAGCCGTCGGTCGGGACGAACTTGAGTTCCGGAATGCTGGACCAGCCGGTGTACTGGAGGTCGGCCATCAAGTCCCACTGGCTGTTCAGCCGATAGAGCATCGACAGATTGGCGATGGCCGGAAGCGTGATGTCCGAGGTCACGCTGCGGTTGTACAGGGCCCGCTGGTTGACGCCCGCGGACAGCGCGGTGATCGTTGCCGCCAACTGCGGCGTTGTTCCCGGCGGCAGCACTACGGTCGGGTTGCTGAAATCGATGTTGCCGGAGACGTCGTATTTCATTTCCGAGCGGTAGCTGAAACCCAGGCGAACCTGCGGCGTGGCATCCCAGGCAAACCCGATGTTCCAACCCCATGCGCCGTCTTCGCCCTTGACCTGCACGTCCGAGTCGAGGCCGCGCGTGAGGCCCGCGATGGCGTTGAAGGTGGGGGTACCCGGCGCAATGCCGGCGCCGCCGGCAGCGGAAAGCAGGGCCCCCGAATAATTGGCGTTGTTGGTCAGCGTGGCCTTGAGGTACTGGTAGTTGACACCGGCACCGATCGCCAGCGTCGGCGTCGCCTTCCAGGACAGCACCGGGTTGACGTTGATCGTCTGGATCTGCGATTTCTTGGCCTGGTAACGGCCGAGCCAGCCGTCGTCGAATTCCGTGGTCAGGCCGAACGGGGCGTTGATGCCGATGCCGAAGGTCCACGCCGCATTGATCGGCACAGTGACATACAGGTTCGGCACGAAGTTGAACCCGCCGGCGTCGCCGCCGTCGCCGCCCAGCGGCTGGTTGGCGGCCGGTTGCGAAGCGCTGTTGCTGAACTTGATCGACGGCGTGATGATATGAATCGCCTGTGCCGCCTGCGCTCTGGAGAACTGCGAGATCGCGGCCGGGTTCGACCACATCGCCGATGCGTCGTCGGTGGCCGCGGCGCCACCGGCAAACGCATTGCCCAGGCCGCTCGCGCTGTTTTCATTCAACTGGAAGCCGGTACCGTAAGCCTGGCCGGCACCAAGCGCCAGCACCAATGCGCCGACCGCCGAGGCGAGTTGGGTCTTGCGATAATTTGTCGATGACATCGTTTGCTCCTCCCGGGTGCCGTAGCCGGCACGATTGTAATGACGTCTTAGTTGGTCATTTGAATCCTGCCTGTGCCGCCAACGGCAAACCGGCAGGATGC
>JANNYI010000284.1:0-18341 GCA_031410015.1 Betaproteobacteria bacterium
CAGGTGGCACCGCGCTGAATTGCGAAGCCCATGAGGGCGGCGCAGCAAGCTGCCACCAGGAAGCCGAGACTTGCGACAGCTGTTTCGGTGGTCATGTCGAGTCCGGGCGGTAGTGCTGCGGAGCGTGCGAACGAACGCAGGCGCATGCGCGGGATACACGACGGGCGTGTATCCCGCGGGCGGGCATCGCCAGTGTTACATGTGCTTCGGCATCGTTGCGGGCTTCATGTCGTTCACGACATCGGCAATCGTGAGCATCACCGTGGTCGTGCCCTGGTTTTTCCACCAGTGCTTGGTGCCCAGGAACTCGCGCGATACGTCGCCCGGCTTGTGGAAGATGGGCACCAGGCACTTGCTGCTGTTCTCGTAGATCTCGCCGGCCGTGACCATGATGAGCGCTGGGCGATCGGCGTGGTCGTGCAGCGGCACGACCCCGCCGGGCTGGATCTCCATGTGCCGCAGGCGCAGGCGCCGCTCGTTCAGCTTGACGTTTTCCTTCGACAGGTCGATGGAGGCA
This sequence comes from Betaproteobacteria bacterium, assembly GCA_031410015.1. Classification (GTDB taxonomy): domain Bacteria; phylum Pseudomonadota; class Gammaproteobacteria; order Burkholderiales; family Casimicrobiaceae; genus VBCG01. Next base: position 518 of record JANNYI010000284.1, read on the forward strand.
AGTTCCTTTTCCATGACGCCGATGGGCGCCGTCGGCGCGCTGGCCAGTGCATTGCTGCCGACCTTGTCGGCCGGGCACTCGCCCGCCAGGGCAGGGGCCGCCGAAAGCATGGTCAAGAGACCCGCGAGACGGGTGAGCCTTTCGGCACGCGTGGTGAAGCGTTTGGTTCCGGACATGTTCGTATTCCTTTGCATGATGGTTGAAAGAGTGACGAAGGCACTGCCGGTGCGCGTTCCCAAACCGGTGGACATCGACTGGTAAATCGGGCTTCGAGGTCGGTGGGTGGTGTCGTACGCGCAATGGCTGGAATGCAATCCGTCTGTGGTGGTAGTCGCATTGGGGCCGCACGACTTACGTTGTCGTCAAGCTGCTAGCGGGTTCGCCCCGCAAAGCCGTCGACACCCTCAGCGATATGGTCCGCCGCGCTGACCGGCTCGTGAATCACGACGCCCTCGGCGGGATCGACCGGCTGCGTCCACGGCGCAAGCCGCAGCAAGCGCGAAGTGTCGGCATAGCCGGCCTGCCAGCGCGCGCCGATGCCCTCGGACGTGAAGTCGATGTCCTTGGTGTGATCCTCGCCGTGCAGGTTCGGCGCGTTCAGGCGGGCGACATGCATCGTGGTGCCGCAGCCCCAGCTGGCCAGTTCGCGCACTTCCGGCGACATGCGCGTCTTGTCCGGCAATCGCCGCGCCAGGTCGCGGATGATGTGGCGCAAGTGGTGAATCTGCTTCTGTCGGGCGATGTGCGTGTTGGCGCGACTGGCGAACTGGATGTCCTTCGATCGGCCCATCACCTCCCACACGGACGCGGGTTCGGCCCCCTCCGGGTTCCATACGTTCACGGCGAAGATCACCGAGTCGCGGCGCGGATGGTCTTCGAGCACGGCCTCGATGGGCGTGTTCGAATAGATGCCGCCATCCCAGTACGGGTCGCCATCGATGCGCACGGCGGGGAAGGCCGGCGGCAGCGCGCCCGAGGCGAGGATGTGGTCGACGCGGATCTCCTCCTTCCTACTGTCAAAATACCGCATCTCGCCGTTGCGCGCGTTGACCGCGCCCACGGTGAGGCGAGTGTGGCCCGTGCTGTTGCAGTCGAACTCAACCAGTTCTCCGAGCGTTTCGCGCAGCGGCGCCGTGGAGTAGTAGGCGGCATTCTCGATGCCCAGCCGCATATGCGACGACAGCCATGCGGCCGGATTCGGCACGAAGAAGCACGGGATGCCGTTGCTGACGGTGGACAGGTTGGCGGCCATGTTGGGCAGCCCGGTGAGGAAGCTCATCAGGTCAGGCCTCGCGGTGTGCTGGACCCGCTTCCAGAACTCGCGCAGCCGCTCGAGCCGGTTGGCGAACGAGTTGCCGGCGATCAGCGCAGCATTGATCGCGCCGATCGACGTGCCGATCACCCAGTCGGGTTCGATGCCGGCCTCGTGCAACGCCTCATACACGCCGACCTGATACGCCCCCAGTGCGCCGCCGCCCTGCAGCACCAGCACTACCTGTCCCGGAAACACCGGCGCAGGTTCGCTTCCGCCTTTGGGTGCGGGCTTGCGGCGCTTGCCTGTTGTTGTTGCCATGCGCAATTCTCCTTGTTGGTCGCCGTCGACGACATCGGCCGCGGCGCCGCATTGTGGTTGCAATGGTGCTGCGGAGGATCGATTCTGCGGCGTTGCCTACTGCGCCGTCCAGCCGCCGTCGATCGGAATGATTGCGCCGGTGATCGACGCGGCGTCGTCGCTGGCGAGGAAGGTCGCGAGTGCGGCCACTTCACTGACCTTGACGAACTGCTTCGTCGGTTGCGCATGCAGCAATACGTCGCTGATCACCTGGGCGTGGGTCAGGCCGCGCGCCTTGGCCGTGTCCGGGATCTGCTTTTCCACCAGCGGTGTCCACACGTAGCCGGGGCAGATCGCGTTCATGGTGATGCCCTGCTCGGCAACTTCGAGCGCGACGGTCTTGGTCAGTCCGGCGATGCCGTGCTTGGCGGCAACGTAGGCCGACTTGAAGGGGCTCGCGACCAGGGCGTGGGCCGATGCGATGTTCACGATGCGGCCCCACTTCTTCGCCTTCATCGCCGGCAATGCGAGGCGAATGGTGTGAAACGACGCGGTGAGGTTGAGCGCCAGTATCGCGTTCCACTTGTCCACCGGAAATTCGTCGATCGGTGCAACGAATTGGATGCCGGCATTGTTGATCAGGATGTCGATACTGCCGAATTCAGTCAGGGCCTTGCCCATCATCGCCTCGATCGCATCCTGGTGGGACAGGTCGGCGCCGTCGTAGCGGACCGCCACGTTGTGGTCGGAGGCGAGCTTGGCGCGGATTGCCTCGACGGCCTCAGCTTCGCCGAAACCATTGAGGATGACGTTGGCGCCTCGCGCAGCCAGTGCTTCGGCAATGCCGAGCCCGATGCCGCTGGTGGAGCCGGTGACAAGTGCAGTGGATCCCTTGAGCATAGTGAATTTCCGCCTCGAAAATGGTGAGTGAAATGGGGCTTGCCTGCGCTACAACCGGACATCCGGCGCCGGATTCCATCGGCATAAAGCGGGCCAGGAGCACGTGCAGGCACTGATTGCAGCGTTAGTCTATGAACGAGCGTTGTACCTTACGATCAAAAGATCGGGTACGGGGAGCGGCGCCTGCGCAGGTAGCGCGCGTTCCAGCGTAAGCATCGACGGGTTGGCGCGACCAAATCGGAAATCGCGCGTCGCATCACGTCGCCGCGCCCGCCGGACCAGCCAGCCGAATAGGAGCATCGACGTTGGACCATGTGAAGACGATCGTCATTGTCGGTGGCGCCTTCGCGGGCACGACTCTGGCTCGCGCGCTGGAGTCTGGTCTGCCGTCCGGATACGAGGTGCTGCTGATCAGCGAAGAGTCCTATATGACATTCAACCCGATGCTGCCGGAAGCGCTCGGCGCCTCGATCTTCCCGGAACAGGTGGTGGCGCCGATCCGGCAGATGCTGTCGCGCGGCCGCTTCATCATGGGCCGGGTGGGCGCGATCGACGCGGCGCGCAAGTCGCTTACGGCGTCGACCCTTGCCGGAGACGTCACGCTGTCGTTCGACCATCTGGTGCTGGCCTTCGGCAACCGGGCCCGCCTCGACCTGATTCCCGGCCTTGCGGAACATGGCCTGCCGCTCAAGACCGTCGGCGATGCGCTGCACATTCGCAACATGGTGCTGCGCCGCGTGGCGCAGATCGAACTCGAGGAGGACCCGGCCGTGCGCCAGTGCCTGGGGCGGTTCGTCGTGATCGGGGGTGGCTTCTCGGGCGTCGAGACGGCAGGTGAACTGGTCGATTGCCTGCGTAGTATCCGCCGCTACTATCCGCGTGTGGCGCCCGACGAGCTCAAGGTGACGCTGTTGCACGACCAGGCGCGGCTGCTGCCTGAATTGTCCGAGCGCCTCGGCCATGCGGCGCATCGATCGCTGGCTGCACGCGGCGTCGAGGTGCGAACCATGGCGCGCGCCACATGCGTCAGTGCGCGCGCGGTCGCGCTGTCGGGGGGCGAGCAGATCCGCGCGTCGACGGTGATCTGCACAATCGGCACCCGGCCCAATCCGCTGGTCGAACGTACGCTGCTACCGCTGGAGCGCGGCCGCATCGTCGTGAACGCGGATCTTTCCGTCCGACACATGCCCGGTCTATGGGCGGTCGGCGACTGCGCGCTGGCAGTCAACGGCAGCGATGACAGGATCGCGCCGCCTACGGCGCAATTCGCTGTCCGCGAGGCGCGTTGCCTTGCTGCCAACCTATTGGCTACCATTGCCGGACAGCCCACGCGCGCGTTTCGCCATCGTTCGCTCGGTGCCATGGCCGCCATCGGGCATCGCAAGGGCGTGGCCAGTATCGTCGGGATTCCACTGTCCGGGCTTGCAGCGTGGCTGCTGTGGCGCGCCTACTACCTGGCGCAGATGCCCACGCTGGGGCGCAAGGTCCGGATCTTCGTCGAGTGGACCTGGGGCATGTTCTTTCCCAACGACATCACCCATCTGCGCTTCACGCGCAGCCACGAATTCGACATGCCGCCGCCGACACCGGTCCCTTCAGGGCAGAACGACGTCAGGACGCATGGCATTGCGGCGTGAAGTGGAGGCGGCCCAATCGCACTGCCATCGCCGGGGCAACGTGCAATCGGTGGCGGTCGACACCGCGCAGGTGACTGTCCCCTTGTGGCCGAACCAGTTCTTCTCCAGGCACTCGCGCAGCGTTGCCTTCGCTCAGCTCCTGGCCCCGGCTGCCTCCACCACGCCCGCACGAATGAAGGCATCGATCTGCTCGTCGGTGTAGTCGAACTCGCGCAACAGCTCGCGCGTGTGCTCGCCCAGCAGCGGCGCGGGCCGGTCCACCCGCGTCGGCGTGGCCGAAAAATGGATGGGGCAGCCGATGGCCTTGGTCGCGCCCGCCTCCGGATGCACGAGGTCGACCACCATCCCGCGCGCCAGGGCCTGCGGATGGGTCAGGGCCTCGCCCAGCGAGTGCACGGGGCCTGCCGGCACCCCGGCGGCATCGAGCAGCGCCATCCATGCGGCGCGCGTTCGCGTGACCAGGACGGCATTCATCGCGGTCACCAGCGCGTCGCGGTTGGACATGCGCGCCGTGTTCGTGGCAAAGCGCGGATCGTCGCGCCACTCCGGATGACCCAGCACCTGCGCGATGCGCTCCCAGTTCGCCTGGTTGGCACCGCCGATGTTGATGAAGCCGTCGCTGGCCGCGAACGCCTGGTAGGGCGCGGTGAGAATGTGCGCGGAGCCGAGCGGCCCCGGCGACGTGCCGGTGGCGAAGTAACTCGATGCGTGCCAGTAGGTCTGCTGCAACGCGGCCTCGAACAGCGACGTGTCGACGATCTGGCCCTGCCCGGTCTGCAGCCGGTGCGCGTAAGCGGCGAGGATGCCCGAGACGGCGAGGAGGCCCGCGTTGATGTCCGACACCGGGTTGCCGTTCTTCACCGGCGGCCGGCCGGGCTCGCCGGTGATCGCCATCAGCCCGGCGAAGCCCTGGGCGACGAGATCGAAGCCGCCGCGGTCGGACAACGGTCCGTCGCGACCGAAGCCGGTGATGGCACAGTAGATCAGCGCGGGATTGGCCGCCGCGAGCACGTCGTAGGCGAGCCCCAGCTTCTCCAGCGTGCCGCGGCGATAGTTCTCGACGAGGACATCGGCATCGCGCACCATCCGCAGCAGGATTTGCCGGCCCTGCTCGTGCTTCAAGTCGAGCACGATGCCGCGCTTGTTGCGGTTGAGCATCAGGAACGGCGCCGACACGCCGTTGACGCGAGGCTCGCGGTAACCGCGCGAGTCGTCGCCGCCGCCCACCTTCTCGACCTTGATCACGTCGGCGCCCATGTCGGCCAGCAGCGCGCCGCACGTGGGGCCGGCCATGATCTGCGCCAACTCCAGCACGCGCATGCCCGCCAGCGGGCCTGGATGGGGTGCTGATTTCATCGGCCGAGCATATCCGAACTACCGCAGCAACGTGCCGCCGAACGCAACCCTGCCGGCCGCTGCCGCCATGTAGTCGACGTACATCCGTTCAGCGGGGCGCTGGACGACGGGTTCGATGTCCACGACCGGCATGCGTCGACACGCGCCTCAATGCTTGATGAAGGGAGCGGTATCGCCCTGGTGTTTCTTCTGCTGCTTAATCGATTTCTTTTCCTTCGCGGTGTGCTGCGCCTTCTTCTTGCTGGTCTTCGGAGGCTGGTGCGACATGGCAAGCTCCTGTGGCGCGCCGCGACAATGGCGCCCGAACACTATAGGCCAAAGTCCGCCTGCACGCCGGTTGCCGCCCACGCACGCCGTCGCCGGCACGGCGGGTCGATGGCTGTACAAAGGGCGGCCGCGCGCGCGGAAGCCTACGCTTCGGTTACGCTTCGCAGCATGAATCCCCTGCACCCGAAGAAGCTGCTGCTGTCGAAGTGGACGGCCGTCCATCCCGTGGCGCGGGAGAAGCACTTCCTGGTCGCGAAAGTGATCCTGCCCGAGCGGCAGGACGGCCAGGTCGAGTGGGTCGAGGTCGAGGCCGTCCATTCGAAGGCGGTGCGGCGCATCGCGTGGCGCGACCTGCGTGACGACACCCAGTGGCGCCAGGGATGGGTGTGACGATGGACTCCTTTCCCGCCGACTTTCGCGCGCTGGTCATCGGCGCGTCGGGCGCGATCGGCGCGGCCTTCGTGCAATGCCTGCGCTCGACGCCCGGATGTGCGCTGGCGGAGGGCGTGCATCGCCGGTCGACGCCGCCGGTGGACTTCGACGACCCGGACAGCGTGGCCCGGGCCGCCGCGGCGCTGGCCGACCGGGCGCCTTTCCACCTGATCATCAATGCCGCCGGGGTGCTGCACGCGCCGCGATTCATGCCCGAGAAGCGGCTGGCGGATCTCAACGACGACCAGATGCTGGCAACGTTTCGCGTCAATACGTTCGGCCCCGCGCTGGTACTGCGCCACTTCGCGCCATTGCTCGATGCCGACCGTGGCGTGCTGGCGGTCCTCTCCGCCAAGGTGGGGAGCATCGGGGACAATCGCCTGGGCGGGTGGTACAGCTATCGAGCGTCGAAGGCGGCGCTCAACATGATCGTGAAGACGGCGTCGATCGAGATCAGGCGCTCGCGCCCCAACTCGATTGTGGTCGCGCTGCATCCGGGCACGGTGAGTTCGAGACTGTCGCAGCCGTTTCGCGGCGCCGAGATCGGCCGCGCCCCAGAGACGGCGGCCGCGGAGATGCTGCAGGTGATCGACACGCTGAAGCCCGCCGACTCGGGAAAATTCTATGCGTTCAACGGGGAGGAACTGCCCTGGTAGCCGGGTGCGGCCCGCGTTGCGCGAATCCGGCTGCAACCGGCGATCAGTCGAGTTCCAGCCAGATCTCGTTGCGGCGCATGAACCACGGCGTCCAGGGCGGATCGTACTTGGCCGAAACCGGTTCGCCATGCCAGCGCAAGCCGTTCTGCGCGAGCGCGGATTTGAGCTTCTGCAGGTTCTCGTCGTAGTTGGCCTGCGTCCACGTTCCCGAATACTTGAGCACGGCCATGCTGCGAGCCGGGATCGCCGCAAGCTTCACGCGGGCATCATCCGGTTCGGGGAGTGTGGCCAGTGTCCACTCCGCGGGCATCGCGAACTGCACGCGATAACCGCCCGGATCCGCGGCCTGCGCCACGGGCGCCGTCATCGCGATTTTGACAGGGGTCTGCGCGACGGGCGCCGTCATGGCGATCTTTCGCGCGCCCTTGTTCGCGCCGAAGATGTAGCCGGCGAGAATCCGAAACCCCTGGCTGCCCGCGTTGTCGGCCGTGGTGTCGACCACGGTCTCCGCGACGAGATACGGCGCGTACTGGCGCACCTCGAAGTCCTCGCCGGTACGCACCACCTTGTACGACGGCTCGTCAACGGCCATGGCGGCATGGCTCCCAGCAAGGGTGATGCAGGCAAGCAGAAGTCGTCGATACGGCATCGGTGGTTTCCATCAGCGTCCGCGAAACGCCGGCTTCTGCTTCGCCAGGAATGCAGCGTAGCCGGTGCGAAAATCCTCGGTATCGAAGCAGTCGAAGCATTCGTCCTGTTCGGCCGCCGACAGCGGCCGGGGGTCGGCCAGCCGTCGCGCAAACTTCTTGTGCCAGCGCGCCACCAGCGGCGCGCCTTCGGCGATGCGCTGCGCGGTCGCAAGCGCCTCGGCGGCAACTTCAGTGTCCGCGACCACCCGTGAGACGAGGCCCTTTTCCTTCGCTTCGACGGCGTCGATGATCCGGCCTTCGAGCAGGATCTCGAGCGCAACGGCGGGACCCACCAGCCGTACCAGTGGCGCCATTTCCGCATACGCCATCACGAGGCCCAGGTTCTTGATCGGCGCGCCGAAGCGGCTCGACGCGCCGCAGATCCGCAGATCGCACAGGGCCGCGATCTCCAGCCCGCCGCCGACGCAGATGCCGTGGATCTGCGCGACCAGCGGATGGCGGCAGGCGGCCAGTACCGCAGCCGTCGCATGCATCACGGCGCCGTAGGCCGTGGCCTGGGCCTTGTCCGCGCGCGCGGTGGCGAATTCGGCGATGTCGTTGCCCGGGGAAAAGGCGCGCTCGCCGGCGCCGCGCAGCACGATGCAGCGCAATCCGTCGTCGGCGGACAGGCGCGCGACGGCATCGCCCAGGTCGCGCCACATCGCGAGCGTCAACGCATTGAGCTTGTCCGGGCGGTTCAGCACGACGGTGGCGATGAACCCGTCGACACTCACGGCAATTGTTTCGATCATTGGCGGCATCTGGGGCGGGCGGTCAGCGATAGAAGAGGTTGACGAGTCCGAGGCCGGTGACCGGAACGTAGGTGACGAGCAGCAGCACCGCGAGCAGCACCGCGATGAACCACACGTTCACCCGCGTGACGGCCCAGACGGATTCCTTGGCGATCGAACTCGCCACCATCAGCACGCTGGCCACCGGCGGCGTCTGCTGGCCGATGCCGAGATTGATCGTGACGATGAGCCCGAAGTGCACCGGATCGATGCCAACGGCCTTCACCAGCGGCATCACGACCGGCACGACCAGGATGATCGCCGCCGCGGAATGCAGGAACATGCCGAGCAGCAGGAACAGCAGGTTGAGGAGGGCCAGCACCACCCACTTGTTGCTGGTCAGCTCCGATACTCCTCGGGCCAGCGCCTGTGGCGCCTGCACCTCGGTCAGGTAAGTGCCGAGCAGCGCGCTGAAGGCCACCAGCAGCATCACGACGGCGGTCTGGATCGCGCCTTCGACGAGGGCCTGGCGCAGGTGCCGCACATCGAGTTCGCGATAGATGATGAGCCCGACGAAGAGCGCGGCCACCACGGCCAGCGCCGCGCCCTCGGTGGCGGTGACCACGCCGCCGAAGATGCCGCCGAGGATGATGATCGGGAGGAGGAAGGCCCACAGTGCCTCGCGCGCGCTGCTCCATACCCGTGCCCATGAGAACGCGAGCTCGCGCGGCAGGTTGTACCGGCGCGCAAGCATGGAGGCCATCGCCATCAGACTGAAGCCGCCGAGGACTCCGGGTACGATGCCGGCGACGAACAGCTGGACGACCGATGTCTCGGCCATCACCGCGTAGAGGATCATCGGAATCGACGGCGGGATGATCACCGCCAGCGTCGCGGCCGACGACATCACCGCTGCCGCAAAGGGTGCTGGATAGCCCTTGGCCTTCATTCCCGGTATCAGGATTGAACCGAGCGCCGCGACGTCGGCCACGGCGGAACCGGATATCTCCGCGAAGAACATCGACGCGCCAATCGAGACATGGGCGAGCCCGCCGCGCAGCCAGCCGAACAACGCGGCCGCCACGGCGATCAGCCGCCGCGAGATGCCCGACGCATTCATGATGGCGCCGGCGAGGATGAACAGCGGAATTGCCAGCAACGGAAAGCTGGTGGCCCCGTTGTAAGCGACGACGGCAAGGTTGGGCAGGATGCTGATGCCGTGCGTCGCGACCATCGCGATCACGGCCACGACGCCAAGCGCCACCGCGATCGGCACGTTGATCAGCACCAGCGCCAGCACGGCGGCGAACAATCCCAGCATGATGGTCATCGTGCCAGCTCCACGATCGCGCCGTTCATGTCAGTGGAGACCGTCGGCCAGCGCTGCGCCGCCGGAGGGCGGGGGCGGGGCGGTGGCAAGCAGCAGGTCGACGAGATACGTCAACTCGGCCACCACGATCAGCGCCGCGGAGATGGGGATGACCGACTGCACGACGCTCATCGGGACCCACGGCAGGCTCACCATCGAGTCAGTGGCGAGGATCGGCATGATCCACGCGCCCACGCCTCCGAGCAGCACGAAGAATGCGATCACGATCACCTGTGCCGCGATGTTCATCACGCGGCGCGCCGGCCACGGCAGCGCATCCACCAATTCCGGGCACCCGATGTGCGCGCGCTTGACCGAGGCCAGCGCCGAGCCGTAGAACGTGAGCCACGCCAGCAGAACCGACGCCAGCTCGTCGTACCAGATCAGCGAATGGCCGATCGCGCGGAACACGACGCCCATGGTGACCTCGACGAAGAGGACCACCATCAGCGCGCCGACGAACCATTCCAGGACGAGGCCGTAGCGCTGGCGAAAGCGCCGCAACGCGGCGGTCACCATGGCGCCGGGTGCCTCGCTCTGTGCGGACGGTGCCAAAGGACTATTTTCCAAGCGCGACCGCGCGATCGATCACTTCCTTGGCGCCCGGCACTTCCTTGCCGAACTCCTCGTAGATCGGCTTGCTGGCGTTGATGAATGCGTCCTTGTCGACGTCGTTCACCTGCATGCCGCCCTGCTTCAACTTGGTCAGCAGGTCGGCGTCGTCCAATGCTGCCTGCTCGTAGACGTAGGCCTGCGTTTCCTTGGCGGTGTCCTCGAGGATCTTGCGCACGTCGGGCGGCAGCGACTCCCACTTGGTCTTGCCCACGGTGAGGTAGGCCGGCGTGTAGACGTGGCCGGTCAGCGACAGGTATTTCTGCACTTCCTGCAGCTTGGCCGAGTAGATCTGCGTGAACGGATTCTCCTGCCCGTCCATCACGCCCGTCTGCAGCGCGGTGAAGAGCTCGGAGAACTTCATCGGGCTGGGATTGGCGCCATAGGCCTGGAACATCTTCACGCGCCACTTGCCTTCGGGCACGCGCAGCTTGATGCCCTGCAGGTCGGCCGGGACCTTGATCGGGCGCTTGCTGTTGGTGACGTGGCGCACGCCGTTTTCCCACACCGCCAGCACCTTCAGGCCCTTCTTGCCGGCTTCGGGCTCGAGTTTGGTCCAGAAGATTTCCTTCTCGATGCGGGCCATGTGCGCACGGTCCTTGACGATGTAGGGCATCTCGAACACACCGAAGAGGTCCACCTGCGAACTCATCACGGTGGAGGGCAGCGCCATGTCGAGCGTGCCGAGTTTGAGCTTCTGGATCATCTCGGCGTCCCCACCAAGCTGGCTCGAGCCGAAGGTCACGACCTTGGCCTTGGCGCCGAGCCTGGCATTGGCGCGCTTGGCGAATTCGTCGGCGCTCTTCTGGAATATCGAACCGGGTTCGCCGACGTGGCCGAGCTTGATCTCGATCTGCGCCAGTGCCGGTGTGCCGTGCAGGACCAGCACCCCAAACGCGGCGACAATCAACGGCCGCAGGATGCCGCGGCCGCGTGGTGTCGCGCGGACGATGGAAGTCGTCGGTGGTGCCGTCAGGATCGGGTTGTTCACGGTTTGCTTCCTCCAGGGGTGACGTTGTCGTTATGGCAGCAGTCGGTGCTCAGGCCGCGCGTCGCTGTGTCGCAGTCGCGGTCTGTCCGCCGCTTTCCTGCAGCCAGGCCATGGCCTGTGCCACGCCGTTCCTCGCATGCGGCACGCCGCAGGCGGCGAGACCCATCTCGACGCCGCACAGCGTCCCGCACAGCATCAGGTCATTGAACCAGCCGAGGTGGCCGATGCGGAACACGCGACCGGTGAGCCGGCCCAGCCCCATGCCGAGCGACATGTCGTAGCGCGCCAGCACCTCGCGCCGGAACTGGTCGGCGTCGTGCCCCTCCGGCATCAGGATGGCCGTCAGCGCATTGCTGGCTTCGGCCGGGTTGCGGCACAGCACCTCGAGTCCCCAGCCGCGCGCGGCGCGCCGCGTGGCCTCGGCGTGGCGCTGGTGACGCGCGAATATCGCCGGGAAGCCTTCCTCGCGCATCATCGCGATCGCTTCGTGCAACCCGTACAGCAGGTTGGTGGCCGGCGTCGACGGGAAGAAGCCCTTCTGGTTCATCGCGAGATGCTCGTCCCAGCGCCAGTACGCGCGGGGCAGCCGGGCCTGTTTGCTGGCGGCAAGCGCCTTGTCGCTCACCGCGTTGAACGACAGGCCCGGCGGCAGCATCAGGCCCTTCTGTGACCCGCCGACCGTGACGTCCACGCCCCACTCGGTGTGCCGGTAGTCGACGGAGCCCAATCCCGATACCGTGTCGACCATCAGCAGCGCCGGGTGCCCGACACGATCGATCGCCCGGCGAATGGCCGCGATGTCGCTGGTGACGCCGGTGGACGTTTCGTTGTGCACGGCCAGCACGGCCTTGAACGTGTGCGCTCGATCCTCCGCGAGGCGCGACTCGACCACCGCGGGGTCGATGCCGGAACGCCAGTCGCCCGGAACGAACTCGACGACCAGGCCGAGTTTTTCGGCAATGCCCCGCCACAGCGCCGCGAAGTGGCCGGTTTCGAACATCAGCACCCGGTCGCCCGGCGACAGCGTGTTGACGAGCGCCGCCTCCCACGCGCCGGTGCCGGAGGCGGGGTAGATGATCACCGGTCCGGTGGTCTGGAAGACATCCTTCAGGCCGTCGAGGATTTCCAGCGTCAGGCGCGCAAAGTCGGGACCGCGGTGGTCGATCGTCGGCTGGTCGATGGCGCGCTGGACGCGATCCGGAACATTCGTCGGTCCGGGAATCTGCAGGAAATGGCGGCCGGACGGATGGGAGTCGAGCTTGAACATGGGCGTTTCCTCGGGGGTACGGTGGCGGCGGCGCGACTCTCGGGGACGCTGCCTGCCGGCGCCCACGTATCATAAGCGCATTTGCCGGGACGCTCGTTTGCCTCTTGCAGGCGATATCCGGTGCCGGAACCCCTCCATGCAGGATGCGAGTGACGTGACCGCCGCGAAGCCGCTCGTCTACCGTCCGCGGCCCGCCGAAACCGACCTCGCGCGGCGCCTGCGCGGCGCCGTGGAAGGTGCGGTGCTGTTCGACGCCGCGTCGCGCGGCCGGTATTCCACCGATGCCTCGATTTACCAGGTCGAGCCCGTCGGGGTACTGGTGCCCGCCGGGGATGCCGATGTGCGTGCCGCCTTCGACGTGTGCCGCGAACTGGCGATCCCGATGCTGCCGCGGGGCGCCGGCAGCTCGCAGTGCGGCCAGACCGTGGGCGCCGCGCTGGTGATCGATCACAGCAAGCATCTCAATCGCGTGGTGTCCTTCGACGCGGACGCGCGCACGGTGACGGTGGAGCCGGGCATCGTGCTCGATCAGCTCAACGCGTGGCTCAAGCCTCACGGCATGTGGTTTCCCGTGGACGTCAGCACTGCCGCGCAATGCACGTTGGGCGGCATGGCCGGCAACAATTCGTGCGGCTCCCGCTCGATCGCCTACGGCAACATGGTGCACAACGTGGTCGCGATCGACGCGCTGCTCGCCGATGGCACCACCGCGCGCTTCGGTCCTGCCGCCGCCATGCAGGGCGCAGTGCCGCGGGTCCGCACGCTCCTCGACGCGCTGACCGCCATCGGCGCGCGCGAACGCGCCGAGATCGAAGCGCGCGTGCCTTCGGTATTGCGCCGTGTGGGCGGCTACAACATCGATGTCTTCCATCCGCAAAGCGTGCGGCCCTATACGGCGGATGGCAGCGTCAACTTCGCCCACCTGCTGGTCGGCAGCGAAGGCACGCTGGCGTGGACCCGCGAGCTGACGCTGGCCGTGGCGCCGTTGCCGCAGCACCGGACGCTGGGCGTGGTCAACTTTCCGTCGCTGCGGCGGGCGATGGAATGCGCGCGGCACATCGTCGCCCTCGGTCCCTCGGCCGTCGAGCTGGTCGACCGGACGATGATCGACCTCGCGCGCGGCAATCCCGCGTTCCGTCCGGTGATCGACGCGGCGCTGACCGGCGACCCCGACGCCATCCTGCTCGTGGAATTCATCGGCGACACCGCGGACGTTCCATGGCGCCGGCTGGATGACCTGGTCGCGCTGATGGGCGACCTGGCGCTGCCCGGAAGCGTGGTACGCATGACGGCCGCCGCGCCGCAGAAAGCGCTGTGGGAAGTGCGCAAGGCGGGCCTCAACATCATGATGAGCCTGCGCGGCGACGGCAAGCCGGTGTCCTTCATCGAGGATTGCGCGGTGCCGCTCGAGCACCTCCCCGACTACGTCGACGGGTTGACCGGGATCTTCCGCAAGCACGGCACGCGCGGCACGTGGTATGCCCATGCGTCGGTCGGCACGCTGCATGTCCGGCCGATCCTCGACATGCGCCGCGACGGCGCGGTGAAGATGCGCGCCATTGCCGAGGAGGCGAGTGCACTGGTGCGCGCGTACAAGGGCGCGTTCTCCGGCGAGCACGGTGACGGCCTCGTGCGCAGCGAATGGGTGGGCTGGCAATTCGGCCCGCAGTTGACGCGCGCCTTCGAAGACATCAAGGACCTCTTCGATCCCGCCGGACTCATGAATCCCGGCAAGATCGTGCGCCCAACGCGCATGGACGACGCCACGCTGTTCCGGTTTCCGCCGGCGCACCGGACGCTGCCGGTGGCCACGGCGCTCGATTGGTCGGGATGGGACGTGCAGAACGAGCCGGTGGCCGATACGGTGTCGGCGCCGGGAACGGGTGGCGATCCGGCGCAGGGATTCGCCAAGGCCGTCGAGATGTGCAACAACAATGGCCACTGCCGCAAGTTCGACGCCGGCACGATGTGTCCCAGTTACCGGGTCACGCGCGACGAGACCCACGCCACGCGCGGCCGTGCCAACACGCTGCGCCTCGCGCTCTCCGGGCAGCTCGGTCCCGATCTTGCCTCGGAGCCGGTCCGCGCGGCGCTCGACCTGTGCGTGGGCTGCAAGGGATGCCGGCGCGAGTGCCCCACCGGCGTGGACATGGCGAAGATGAAGATCGAGTTCCAGTACCACTGGCAGCGCGCGCACGGCCTGTCGCTGAAGGAGCGCGCGATCGCGTTTCTGCCGCGCTGGGCGCCGTGGGCGGCACGGCTGCCGTGGCTCGCCAACCTGCGCGACACGATTCCCGGCGTCGCGCGGCTGTCGCAGGCGTGGACGGGATTGTCGGCGCGGCGGTCGCTGCCGCGCTGGCGCAGCGATACCTTCGAACGCTCGCAACGCGCTGCGGCGCCTGCCGCAGGCACGCCAGACGTCATCCTGTTCGTCGACACGTTCACGCAGTACTTCGAGTCCGAGAACGCCGATGCGGCGCTTGCCGTGCTACGAGCAGCGGGTTATCGCGTCGCGATCGCGCGCGCAAGCGCCGACGATGCCGAGCCTCTACGGCCGCTGTGCTGCGGGCGCACGTTCCTTGCCGCGGGACTGGTCGACGAGGCAAAGCACGAGGCCCGGCGCGTCGTCGCGGCGCTGGCGCCGCAGGTCGAGCGCGGCGCCGTGGTGGTGGGGCTCGAGCCGTCGTGCCTGCTGACATTGCGCGACGAATTCCTGGTGATGGGCCTGGGCGACGCGGCCCAACGACTGTCCGAAAGTGCAATGCTGATCGAGGAATTCCTCGCGCGTGAGCACGGCGCCGGCCGCCTGCGGCTGCCGCTGGTCGCATTGCCCGAGACGCGGGTGCTGTTGCACGGGCACTGCCACCAGAAGGCCTTCGATGCGGTGACGCCGGCGCGGAAGGTGCTGCAATTGATCCCTGGACTGGCGGTCGATGTGATCGAATCGAGCTGCTGCGGGATGGCGGGCAGCTTCGGCTACGAGGCGGCGCACTACGACGTGTCGATGCGGATGGCGGAGCTGTCGCTGCTGCCGGCGGTGCGCGACGCCGCTGCGACCACGCTGATCGTGGCCGACGGCACCAGCTGCCGGCATCAGATTGCGGATGGCACGCGCGACAGCGGCGCCCGTACTGCTATCCATGCGGTGCAGGTGCTGGCGCGGGCGCTGGACCCACGCGCGGGCGTTGCGTCCTGACGTCACGGGGCACGGCGCACCCGCCGTGTCGAGTGGCTGGCTCCACGGAAACTTCCGGCACGGCCCGGCGCGCCGTTTTCCCCTGTCGCCGCGCTGCTGTCCTACACTGATTGGCGCCTCGTCCGACAGTCGCGGGCGCGCGGGCAGTGGAGGATAGCCACATTATCTTTCAGTCCGCGCGGGTGATGGGACGAACCATCCCCGCGCGCGTCCCCTACGCGCATGGATTCGCCCACCAAACTGCACCGCCGCATGGTTGTCCCCGCCGTGGCGCTCTGCCTCGGCGTGGCACTGACGGCCGCCGACGTTGGTGCTCAAACCACCGATCACTCGCTGCGGCAATCGGCGTTGCCGGTCGGCACCAGCACGCAAACGACGACGAAGTTCCAGGTGGAGTTTTCGCCGTCGGCCCGATGGGCCGGGCCGGTCCGCTGGAAATACAACCACGCCAACGCGCCGCCGGAGTTCGAGATCGCCAAGGCGGCGATCATTGCGCGCCTGCAGGCGTCGTTCAACAAGTGGACGTCCCAATGCGGCGCGACTTATCAGTACGACGGCGAAACGACCATAGCCCCCAACACGCTGGTTCCCGACGCAACGAACGGCGATCAGCCCGACGGCATCAGCGTGGTCGGATGGGACTCGCTCGAGCCGGCCTTCGGCGCGTATACCTACGTCTGGTACGCGATGTCCGGAACGCAACGGGTGCTCGTCGATGCCGACATCGTGCTGAGCGATACGAACGTGAAGACGCTCGATACCATCGAGCGCCTGATGACGCACGAGTGGGGTCATGCGCTCGGTCTCGCGCACTCCAATCTTGAGAACACGGTGATGGCCGGGCCACCGCTGACCAGCTACAGCCCGCTGGTCACGCCGCAGGCCGACGACATTCGCGGCTGCCGCTGCCTGTACGGATTGCCGCCCGGCGTGAAGGCCTCCTACGTCTGCTCGCTGCCGCCCGCGGTGGACTTTGGCAACGCCATCATCGGCTTGACGTCGCCGCCCCAGAGCGCGACGTTCACAAACAGCGGCAACGCACCGCTGTCGATCCAGACCGCGGACGTGCTTGACCGGAGCCGCTTTCACGTGGTGAACGGGTGCGCTCCGGGAAGTCTGGTCGGTCCGGGGGAAAGCTGCACCGTTGCACTGACCACATCGCCCGTCGCTGCCGGCATCGCCAAGTCGCAGTTGTCACTGTTTACGAGCGAGGGACTCTACGAGCTGCCATTGGTGGTGAACGGAGTGGATGCGGGTGCCGCCGGCACCCCGACGGTGGACATGATCGAGTACTTCAACCCGACCCTCGATCACTACTTCATCACGTGGACCGTGGACGAGATTGCCAACCTC
Source organism: Betaproteobacteria bacterium (assembly GCA_031410015.1). Lineage (GTDB taxonomy): Bacteria > Pseudomonadota > Gammaproteobacteria > Burkholderiales > Casimicrobiaceae > VBCG01. The sequence goes on from JANNYI010000284.1 coordinate 17,526, forward strand.
GACGCCGGCACGACGTCGCCGCGATGGATCCGTACCGGCAAGTCGTTCAAGGCGTTCGCCACTACGCAATCCGGTACCAGCCGGGTGTGCCGCTTCTATATTCCGCCCGCGCTCGGGAACTCGCATTTCTTCGGTCGCGGCGCGACCGAATGCGACGCCACGCGCGTCGCGCACCCCGACTTCGTGCTCGAAGCACCCGATTACATGCAGCTGTTCGTCCCCGATGGCGGCGAATGTCCGGCCGGGTCGAAGCCGTTGTATCGCGTGTTCAACAACCGCGCTGCGACCAACCACCGCTATACCAGCGAACGTGCGGTGCGCGATGCAATGGTCGGCACGGGCTGGATCGCCGAGGGCGATGGCGCGGACGTGGTCACGATGTGCACGCCTTGAGCCTCGTGCGGGCCGAGCCTTCAATCCCGGCGTTGCGCACGCCCTCCTGGGCGCCGGTCAACCCGGCGCGAAACCCAGGCGCCTGATCGTGCCGCGGCCGGCCACCGATTGCGTGACTGCCGCGTCGCCGTAGTACCCGACATCGCCGCTGCCCGCGATGCTGACGGCCAGCGTTTCGCGCGCCCACACCGTGGCGTAGCCCGACCCCGCGATCTTGACGGATGCGCGCTTGGCCTCGAGATTGCCCGTCTTCAGGTTGCCCGAGCCCGCGATGGAAACCGACAACGATTCGATGCTGCCGCCGATGGTGAGGTCGCCGCTGCCGCTGATGTAGGCCACCAGCGACGGACTGTCGAGCCTGGCGATGCGGATGTCGCCCGATCCCGCGATCCTCGCGGTGAGGGCCGCACTCTTCAATGTCTC